>CAIRNL010000341.1 GCA_903879975.1 uncultured Chloroflexota bacterium
CTTTCCACGATGATCTTCACTGCTGCGATCTCATCCATTCCCAAAGAATTGGAAGACTCGGCTCAGATTGACGGTGCCTCTAGCTGGCAGTATGTGCGACGCATCGTGTTGCCCTTGCTTCGGGTTCCCATCGTAAGCCTGACCGTCATTATGTTGCCCCTGGTGTACAACCAATTTCTGGAGCCCTACGTTTACCTCGATCCAGCCAACACTACGCTGCTGCCTTTCATCCAAAGTGCGGTCGGCCAGTTCTCGACCAACTTCCAGTTGATCTATTCCGCAATTCTGGCATCGGTAGTGCCGCTGGTGCTGGTTTATCTACTCTTCCGCCAGTTCTTTGTCAAAGGCGTCATGTCGGGCGCTATCAAAGGATAGGAGCGAATTATAGTGCAGACACAGCGTTGTGCACCGCTCTTTCAACCTGCCACTTATCGCGCCCTAAGCAGCGGCGCTAGTCAGATCATTGATGCTATCCGGCCGACGCTGGGGCCGATCCCGCGCAGTGTTGCGGTAGATCGTCTATTGGATCTGCGTGGACCAGAGATCCTGGATAACGGTGGACTGATAGCCAAGCGTATTATTCAGCTACCCAATCTTTATGCCGACGTTGGCGCTATGTTCGTACGCGACTTTCTGTGGCGGCTCCAGGATCAGGAAGGGGACGGCACCGCTACAGCTGCCGTGCTTTTTCAGGCCGTCTATGCCGCTGGCATCCGGCACATAGCGGCAGGCTACAACGCCCGCCATTTGCAGCTTTACCTAGAGAAAGGGATCCAGATTGTTCTAGCAGAACTGCAACGGATGACGGTACGGTTGTCTAGTGAGCGGGAATTGGCGCATGTGGCCTACACAGTCTGCCAAGATCGGGAGTTGAGCGACTTGCTGGGTGAGATTTTTGCCATCATCGGCGGATACGGGCGGCTAGAGATTCGCAAAGGCCACACACGCGAACTCCAACGGGAATATGTAGAGGGAATGTACTGGGAACGCGGCGTACTGTCACGCCAGATGATCACGGATTGGAAGCGGATGCGCTGCGAGCTTGAAGATGTTTTTGTGGCGATCAGCGATCTGCAGTTACGTACGGCGCAACAGGTTCTCCCGCTGCTGGAGCAGGCTGTGCGGGTCGGAGCGCGAGGGCTGCTGCTGGTAGCGGACGAGATCGCTGGCAGCGCCATGGCACTGCTACTTGCCAACCATCGTCCCGGCACTCTGCAGATTGTTGCCGTCAAAACACCAGGTTTTGGCCAAGAAGAACAGGCTGCGGTGCTCACCGATCTGGCTCTGTTGACCGGCGGTCGCGCCATTCACCGGGCAGCTGGCGATACATTCGATCGCTTTAGCGCTGAGGATTTCGGCCACGTGCGGCGTGCCTGGGCCAGCACGGAGAGTTTCGGCATCATCGGCGGAAAAAACGACCCGCGTGCTCTGCGCCAGCACATCAGTACACTACGCAGGGCTTACGACGAAACGCTTGATGTCGTGCAACGCGGGAAACTGCAGGCGCGCCTGGGCAAACTGCTCAGTGGCTCGGCGACTCTGCGCGTAGGAGGCGTCACCGAACGGGAAATGGAAGCGCGCAAGGAACTGGCAGAACGCACCGCAGTTGCGGTGCGTGGCGCGCTCCAGGAAGGGATTGTACCTGGTGGTGGTGTGGCACTACAGGATTGTCAGCCTGCCCTGCTGCGGGCGGCGAATGAGGCCATCGATCCGGACGAGTGTGCGGCCTATAGAATTCTGGCTCAGGCTATGACCGAACCAATCCGCACGATTGTGGCCAATGCAGGTCATACTTCCAGCAACGTACTCGCCGCTGTGCGCCTGGCTGGAGCAGGGTACGGCTACGACGTCCTGTCGGGCCAAGTAGTCGAGATGATGAGCGCTGGCATCCAGGATCCGGCCAGTGTTCAGAAAGCAGCGGCCTACACAGGTCTCTCCAGCGCTGCGCTGGCGTTGACGATTGATGTTCTCGTACATCGCACCGAACAGCCAACCCGAGCCACTGTGCGTGTGCCGGGTCAGCGAAAGCGACTCTGATGGCAGACAACGAACTGGTCGAGTCGACAGACCTGGTCTATGCCCTGGCGACAGCGCCCACCTTTGAGATCGACGGTCTATGCTTTGCAGCTTGTCAGTCTGGCCTGAAGCGTTCGACAGATGGCGGTAAAAGCTGGCACACTGCTTACGCATCCCTCAACCTCCAGGCGAGATTGAGCGCTACGAGTGTGGCTTTTTCGCCCCATTTTGGCGCCGACCGGACAGTATTTGCTGGGGCACCAGGGGGTGTACTGCGTTCTCATGACGGCGGGCAGCGATGGATCGTTGCTACCTTGTCATCGCCGTCTCCTTTTGTCACCAGCCTGGTTGTCTCGCCAAACTACAGCCAAGATGGCCTTGTCTTTGCCGGCACAATGGAGGATGGCGTCCTGCGTTCCTGGGACCGGGGATGCAGCTGGGCAGCGTGGAACTTCGGCTTACTCGACCTGAACGTCTTTGCCCTGGCTATCTCGCCGACTTTTCACAGCGACGAAGTACTCTTTGCAGGGGTGGAGAGTGGTATCTTTCGCAGCACCAATGGCGGCCGCGCTTGGCAAGAAACCTCGTTTCCCATGGAAGCCGCACCGGTGCTAAGTCTAGCCGTAGCGCAGGACTATTCGAGCGGAGGAGCAATCCTGGCTGGCACCGAACGGCATGGAATCTGGCGGTCGATAGACGCAGGGGAAAGTTGGCAAGCCGTAGCATCCTGGAGAGGGCGCACAGCGATCAATGCGCTCTTGCTGTCACCTGGCTTTCCCCAAGCGCCGGTGTTGGCGGTTTTGACAGCGACAGATATCTTCTGCTCCGATGATGCGGGGGAGAGTTGGAAACAGGTAACGTCGCTTCAGGGGCAGATGCTGACTGCCGTGGCAGTGCCTCAGGGTATGGCGCCCGGTGCATCGATCCTGGTGGGTACCGGGAATGGGCAAGTAATCTGCGTACAGCTGTAGACATTCAGACAAAGTCTCGTGATATTTGAACGAATAACACTCCAGAGTAGCAGACTGGGTCTCTTTCCGAACTGTCTCTAGCTACGACAGCTGTGAATGAACGTCTGGTACGATGCGTCAGGGTCGCGTTGGATCGGCATCATCCGCTCCAGCCTGGCGTTGCTCGCAGAGCAGTCGCTGCTCTGGCACCTGCATTTCAGCCACTCCGATACGCTGGCCTCTGGGGTTATAGCAACGCCAATGCAAAGTTGCGGCGTGCGGAATAAAGAAGATATGCTCCAGTCCCCCTCGAATCTGAGCTGCTCAGTGGGCAGCATACCTGCTCAGGTATAAGGAGTGAAAATGGCTACAGACACGATTCTCACCCAGGCGCGGGGTCTGTTACGGGCCGAGGGTGCGGCAATCCTGGCGATGGCTGACCAGTTAGATGAGGCGTTTTGCGACGCGGTGACGCTCGTGAGCAGCACAACGGGGGTGGTCATGACGACTGGCTCCGGCACATCAGGCACCATCGCCCGCCGTCTAGCTCACCTGCTGGCAACCTGCGGCGTACATGCGTTCTTCGTTCATCCTGCAGATGCCCTTCATGGATCGTCTGCGGCTGTGACTGACGGGGACGTGCTGATTGTGCTCTCCAAGGCGGGCAAGAGCGCAGAGATCAACGATTTTGTACAGGTAGCCCGGGAGCGTGGGGGCAAAGTGATCAGTCTGACCTGGAAGCCGGACTCAGTTCTGGGCACGCTGAGCGATGTTGTACTGGCACTGCCCAATGCAGTCGATGCCGAAGGGGATGGAGTCCTGCCCTTTGGCAGCACGTTGGCAGCGGGCGCCCTCTGTGACGCGCTCTGTCTGGGCGTCAAGAATGTGCGTGGTTTTACCCTGGCAACGCTGGCCCAGACTCACCCGTCGGGTGCTACAGCAGAACTCGTACGAAAGTAAAAAGGAGAAAAAAATGGCTGATTTTTTATTAGGGATTGATTATGGCACGGGCGGCGCCAAGGCCTGCATTATCAATACTCAGGGTGACGTGCTGGGCTTTGCGTTCCAAGAATACCCTTTCTATCACGACAAACCTGGCTGGTCAGAGCACGATCCGATGCGTTATTGGACGATTGCCTGCGAGTTGATCCATAGTTGTATCGCCAAGGCGCGCATTCAGCCCGCTACCATTCGCGGCGTCGCCGTATCGTCAGCGTTGCCGTCCATGGTGATGGTGGACACAGAGCACAATCCGATCCAGCGCGCCTACAATTTGATGGACCGCCGCGCCACAGCAGAGGTCAACTGGCTGAAGGCGCATGTGGGCGAGGATCGAATTCTTCAACTGACAGGCAATCGTATTGAGGATCATCCGAGCTTGGTCAATCTGCTCTGGGAGCGAAAGAACCGGCCCGACAGTTATGCCCAAATATGGAAGGCATTGACCATCGACGGCTTCATCACGCTCAAGCTCACAGGGCAGCCGGTAACCAACTATGGGGCAGCGTCCTTCTACGGCGTGGCCTACGATCTTCTAGGCGAACGTTTCGACGAAGCAATCCTGGCACAGATCGGCATCGACCCGAGTCTGCTACCTCGACTGGCGCGCTGTGAGGAAATTATTGGAGAGGTAACCCAGGCAGCGGCGGCAGCTACCGGCCTGGCACCCGGCACGCTCGTAGCTGCCGGGCAGGTGGACTTCAACGCCAGCTGTGTTGCTGCAGGCATCATTACGCCAGGCGACATCATGAGCAACTTAGGTACCGTGGGGAATTTCGGTGTGGTCCACAAAACCCGCAATTTCAATTTTTCGCCGGTCGGCCTTTCCATGATCAATTTCGCATTCACCATCGATTCAGGAAACACTTACATCACGGCCCCCTCCACTACCACCGGTGGCCAGTCGATCCGCTATCTGCGCGACCAGTTTTCCCAGTATGAAGTAGAGGTGGAACGTGTGCTGGGCACGAGTTCCTATGACCTGCTCAATCTGCAGGCAGAGAAGACGCCACCTGGCAGCGACGGCCTGATCATCCTGCCTTATCTTACGGGTGAGCGAACACCTATCTGGGATGTGTACGCCCGCGGCGTAGTCTTTGGTCTTTCCCTGAACCACGGCAAAGGACATCTGGTGCGCGCCATGATGGAAGCGGTTGCCTACGCCCTCTACGATTCCTACCGGTTGATCGTCGACTCTGGGCTGCCCATCAACTATCCCCTGGTACTTAACGAGGGCGGTGCAGTCAGCAGACTGTGGCGTCAGATTATCACCGACGTCTTCGCCGTACCAACCGTATTGGTCAAGCGACGTACCGGCGCCCCCTATGGTGACGCTATCCTGGCCGGCGTGGCGACGGGTATCTTCAAAGACTTTGGCGTAGCCAAAGAGTGGTCCCAGTATATTGCACCGATGGAGCCTGATAAGGCCAATCATGAGCGTTACATGGATTATTTCGGTCTCTACAAACAGGTGTACGAGCACGTCAAAGGCGATTTTCTTAGCCTGGCGAAGATTCGGGATCAGTATCAGTAATTACCAGCGATGCTGGCGACGAGGATGCCATGCCGCACGTCGGAGCAAGAGCGATCCTGCGTACAGCACAACGCGAGGGATACGGCGTCCCCTGTCTGCTGGCAGGCAACATGGAGATGCTGATCGGGGCTGTTAGGGCTGCAGAGGCGATCGGTGCGCCCTTGATCCTGGCCTACAACGCCAACGTCACGCCCCAGATTCCCATCCAAGCGATGGTCCACGCAATGGTACATGCAGCGCGGGCAACTCACGTGCCGGTGGCCACCATCCTGGACCACGGGACGGACCTGGCAACAGTTGCACAAGCTATTCAGCTTGGCATCTCGACCGTTATGTACGATGGGTCACATCTCCCCTTCACTGAAAACGTGCGCACAACGCAGGAGGTAGTACGCACTGCCCACGCCGCTGGCGTAGAAGTCGAGGGAGAACTGGGCACTATCGGGGGATCGTCGATCGAACTAGGCTACGTCAATTCCGGCAGTGAATTCACTGACCCTGCACTGGCTGCCGAGTTTGTGAGCCAGACAGGCATAGACATCCTGGCAGTCTCGTTTGGAAATGCGCATGGCGTATATAGCGGCGCGCCACAGCTAGACCTGGGGCGTGTGCGATCGATTGCGGCTGGCGTTGATGTACCGTTGGCAATGCACGGCGGCTCAGGCTTGGATCGAACAAGCTATGCAGCAGTGATCGCTGCTGGCATCAGCAAGATCAACTACTACTCCGCCATGGGGATTGCGGTTACTCGCATGTTGCGCGCCTACCTCGCAACTGCGCCGGACAACGAGCTGATCTTTCACCAAGTGATCGACTTCACCATTAAACAGTTTTACACGGAGACGAGTCGTCTACTGACGATCCTGGGGTGCAAAGACAGGTTTTCCAGCAAGAACGCATTGTCGTAAACGCTGTACTCATATTTTCCCCACAAACCATTGTCTAGGTACAGCGCTAAAACCTGACGCTGCTCCATACGATTGAAACACTCAAGCGACGTTACTTCCTCATTTGGCTTGTGCAGCGGTTGACATCGGCTGCCAGGCGTGATAGAATTTGTGCAATAGCTCATTTGCCGTGCAATTGCACAGTCAGATTGTTTGCCATGCTCGATTACGCCGAACATGACCTGCTCGCCCAGGTTGCCGCCA
>CAIRNL010000342.1 GCA_903879975.1 uncultured Chloroflexota bacterium
CCCACGTGTACAGGCCATACGAACAGGCCTTTTTCAGAATCGCCCGGACTCGTTCTGCCTGGCGGGTGCCGGCATATTGCCGCAACTTTTGGGGCAAGGACGTGTTATCACGTTCTGGTGTGTCTGAGTCATACGATGAAAGAAAGCTTATGAATGGGAATACTCAAAGCAGTACCAATGGATTGACCCCTCCTCGGGTTGTGATTACAGGCATGGGCGCCATTACACCGCTTGGGCATGACGTAGAAGCTACGTGGCAGAGTCTGGTGGCCGGCCGCAGCGGTATTGCTCACATCACAAAATTCGACACATCCGAGCTGCGCGTCAATTTCGCCGGCGAGGTGCGCGACTTCGATCCAGGTCAGTATATGGACCGCAAAGAGGCGCGCCGTCTCGATCCCTGTATTCAGTACGCGCTGGTCGCTGCACAGCAGGCACTGACCGATGCCCAATTGGATATGGCGTCGGAGGACCCGACGCGCATCGGCGTGATCGTGGGCAGCGGGATCGGCGGCGTCGGCAGCTTCCGAGAGAACCTCGATCTCACGCGTGAAAAGGGGCTGCGTAAGGTGAGCCCGTTCATGGTTCCCAACATGCTAGTGGACAGCCCAGGTGGCAAGATCGCCATCGACCATAACCTGCAAGGTCCGAATCACGCTGTCGTCAGCGCCTGTGCCAGCGGTACGACAGCATGTGGCGAGGCCTTTGAACTGTTGCGGCGCGGTGATGCTGATGTCATGCTGGCGGGTGGCACCGAGGCAGCGATTCTGCCGATTACCGTGTCGGCGTTTGACGTCATGGGCGCGCTGAGCCAACGCAGGGACGATCCGCTGGCTGCCTGCCGGCCGTTCGACACCGATCGCGATGGATTCGTGATGAGCGAAGGCGCGGCGATCCTTGTGCTCGAAACGCTGGAGCATGCCCTGGCGCGCCGGGCGCACATCTATGCCGAAATCGTCGGCTATGGCAACACGAACGATGCCTATCACATGGCTGCGCCCCATGCGACCGGACGTGGCGCGGCAGGCGCCATGCAGTTGGCCATCCGTAAGGCAACACCGTATGGTGTCCAGCCGACGGACATCGACTATATCAACGCCCACGGCACGGCGACGCGACTCAACGATCTGGGGGAGACAGTGGCCATCAAGCAGGTGTTGGGTGAATATGCCTACCATGTTCGGATCAGCAGCACAAAGAGCATGACCGGTCACCTGTTGGGGGCAGCGGGCGCGCTGGAGGCGATTGTCAGCACCAAGGTGATCGAGCAGGGCATCATCCCGCCTACGATCAACCTGCAAAACCAGGATCCTGAGTGCGACTTGAACTATACGCCCAATCAAGCAGCCACCGCGCAAGTCGATGTCGTGCTGAGCAACAGCTTTGGGTTTGGCGGTCACAATGCCTGCATTATAATCCGGCGTCTTGCCTAGGAGCGCGTGTTGAGGAGAGGTTATGGCAGAAGTCAAGCAAATACCGCCGGTCAGCGAGCCTGGCAGCAATGGAGCGGCAGCACCCAGAAAAAGTGTGAGCCAGGACGAGAACGCTCCGCACTCGGCACCCTCTGCGCCTGCCTATCAAGCGCGCTTTGCCCACATCGTTGGGTGGGGCTACCATGTGCCGGCCAAGGTCATCACGAACCACGACCTCGAGCAGATCGTCGACACCAACGACGAGTGGATTCGCACCCGCACAGGGATTGCCGAACGCCATGTGGCTGCCGATCCCAAGGAAACATCGGTCACCTTGGCAGTTGCAGCGGCGCGCAAGGCGCTGGAAGTAGCCGATGTGCCCGCCAGCAAGATCGACCTGATTGTGTGCTCGACCACCACGCCTGAATACTCATTTCCTGCCACGGCCTGTCTGATCCAGAATGCCCTAGGCGCGCACAACGCCGGTGCGTTCGATCTCAGCGCGGCATGCTCCGGCTTTGTCTACGGGTTGGCCATGGCGCGCGGCCAAATTTTGGCTGGCGATGCCGAGTATGTCCTGGTCATCGGCACGGAAACGCTGTCGCGTATCGTCGACTGGACTGATCGAGAAACCTGTATCCTCTTTGGTGACGGCGCTGGAGCGGTGCTCGTGGCCGCAAGCGATGTGCCAGGCGGCATTATGGCGGTGGAACTGGGCAGCGATGGATCAGGGGGGGACACGTTGATCGTGCCGGCGGGCGGGAGCGCTATGCCGACGAGCCTGGAGAGTGTCAGCAGCGGCATGCACTACATCAAAATGGATGGCAAGGCTGTCTTCCGTTTTGCCACGCGCGTGATGGCGTCTGCCACGCGCAAGGTGCTCGACCGCGCCGGCTTCACAACCGACGAGGTGGATCTCGTCGTGCCCCACCAGGCCAATATTCGCATCATCCAGAACAGCGTGCTCAATCAGCTCAAGATTCCCGCCGACAAGGTCTTTGTCAACCTGGAGCGCTACGGCAACACGAGCACTGCCAGTATCCCGATTGCACTGTGCGAGGCCATCGAAGCCGGCAAATTGAAGCCCGGCTACAAGGTTGTCTTCGTCGGCTTTGGTGCCGGGCTGACGTGGGCCGCGTGTGCCATCGACTGGCGGACGCCGGTTGAGAAACAGTCGACCGACTGGTGGAGGGCGACGCGACGCCAGGCTACCTATGGCGCTGCAGCTGCGCGCAGCATGTGGAAGCGAACCGTCCGCTGGGTCTACGACGTGCTGCCCACCGACCCCGAGGCGCCGGCGCGCGACGACGGCAAGGACAAGGAGACTCGGGACGCTCCGCTCAAGGAGACCGCTCGCAGCCGAGATGCAACCTGATGCATCCAGCGGGCCACACGCCCGGTGCGGCCCGCTGAATACAGTTGGGGCACGGCCAAAATCAGGGGTACATTCTGCCCCGCGCATTCGCAAAAACCGCCGAGTCATAATACACTACAGCGGGATGCGGCACCTGTCCCGGCGCTGCGAACGAGGTCTCGTTTAGGCGCTATACCGTCCCGGTGGCCGATCCCAGTGCCGCATGGGCATGTTGCGGTGGGCGGTCGTCCAAAAATTCAAAATGAAAAGTCGGTATTCAAAAGAGCAAGGAGATACCTCCCATGAGTGAAATCGTCTACGTGCACGCACGCGAAGTGCTGGACAGCCGTGGCAACCCCACTGTCGAAGTCGAAGTTGGCCTCGACAGCGGCACGATCGGCAGTGCCATTGTGCCAAGCGGCGCCAGCACCGGCATGAATGAAGCGCTGGAACTGCGCGACGGCGACAAGAAGCGCTACGGCGGCAAGGGTGTGCTCAGGGCTGTTGAGAATGTGAACGACGTGATCGCCGAAGAACTGGTCGGCCTGGATCCGGTCGAGCAGGTCTCGATCGACGATTACATGCTGGACCTGGACGGCACGGAGAACAAGGGCAAGCTCGGCGCCAACGCAATCCTGGCTGTGAGCCTGGCAGTGGCCAAAGCCGCGGCCAGCGACCTGAATCTGCCGCTCTATCGCTACCTGGGCGGCGTCTATTCGCGTGTTCTGCCCGTACCGATGCTCAACATCCTCAACGGCGGCAAGCATGCCGTCAACAGCACGGACTTCCAGGAATTCATGGTCATGCCTGTGGGCGCGCCGACCTTTGCCGAGGCCCTGCGCTGGGGCGCTGAAGTCTACCAGAGCCTCAAAAAAGTGTTGCACGACGAAGGCTTCAGCACCAATGTCGGCGACGAGGGTGGGTTTGCACCGAGCCTGGGCGGCAATGTCAAGGCTGTGGAAGTGATCCTGCGGGCGATCGAAAAGGCCGGCTATCAGCCTGGCGAGGACATCTACATCGCCCTCGATCCAGCTTCCAGCGAGCTGTACGATGCCAAGACTGGCACCTACCATCTCGAAATCGAAGGGCGCAGACTGGATCGCGGCCAGATGGTCGACCTATGGGCCGACTGGGCAGCGCGCTTCCCCATCATCAGCCTGGAAGATGGCATGGCGGAAAACGACTGGGAAGGCTGGGCCATGCTGCACAGCCGCATTGGCAAGAAGGTTCAGCTTGTCGGCGATGATCTGCTCGTCACAAATGTGAAGTTCGTCAAGCGCGCCATCGAAGAGAATGTGGCCAATGCGCTGCTCATGAAAGTGAATCAGATCGGGTCGCTGACCGAGGCCATCGCCGCCATCGAGATGAGCCAACGCGCCGGCTGGGCTGTCATCACCAGCCATCGTTCCGGTGAATCTGAGGACACGACCATTTCAGACATTGCTGTGGCCTTCAATACCGGCCAGATCAAGACCGGTGCGCCTGCGCGCAGCGATCGCATCGCCAAATACAACCGGCTGCTGCGCATCGAGGAAGAACTGGGCGATGCTGCTATCTTCCCTGGCCTGCAGGCGTTCCCACATCTGCGCAAGTAACGGGAGAGCAGTGGCCGGAGACTCTTGGGACGCTCCTTTCTCCCATCCCCCTCTCTTCATCTCCACCAAGCAAAGAGTCGATCCCAGATGCGGGATCGACTCTTTGCTTTAGTGCCCCTACTCCGACTCGAACGGAGATGCCCAATCGGGCACAGGCCCTCAACCTGCTGTGTATACCAATTCCACCATAGGGGCTTACCATCCAGCAGTATATGCGCACGCCCCACAAAAGTCAAAAACCACAAGCCAGTTGGGGGTGCAATTCAGCACAGCGACATCAGTTACCCCAAGCGCGACGTGGGAGCAGCCGACTGCGCCGGATCAAAGAGCCGTCATCCCACTGCACCCACTGATCGTACACTCTGTTGAGCGCATCAATTGTGAATAAATTCACAACACTGCCGAAACCAATTCCCTATACTTCTACATAGTTAATGCCAGCCACATCCAGAGAACTGGTTTCGGCGGTGCAGGTAACGGCAAGAAACAATTTGGATAGCAGAAGGGAATGTGTCGATGGAGAGTCCAATCGCAGTTCACTCACGTTCGTTGCCCCTGGAAGATCGGCTATTGCACAAACTGCCTTTTGCAGCGCGCTTCGACGATGTCGACCGGCGCATCACGCACTGGATGGCATGCTATGGGCTGACCCTGATGCGCGTTGCCCTGGGCATCATCTTCTTTTGGTTCGGGGCACTGAAATTGGTGCCAGGACTGAGTCCAGCCGAGGATCTCGTGCGGAATACGATCTTTTTTGTGGACCCTGACCAGTTCCAGCCGATCCTTGCCGTGTGGGAGATGGCAATCGGTCTTGGCCTGATCTCCGGGTTGTTCATGCGTGTCACGCTCTTGCTGCTCTTTCTGCAAATGCCCGGCACAGCGCTGCCGATTTTCATCACGCCGGAAGCGGTCTTCACCTACTTCCCCTTTGGACTCACGATTGAGGGGCAGTACATTGTGAAGAACCTTGCGCTGATCACAGCCGCAATCGTGCTCGGCAGCACAGTGCGCGGTGGCCGCATCGTTGCGCAGACGTAACGTGGCGGCGGCATCGCAGCAGTGAAAAAGAGCGCCTGCTATGCGGCGCTCTTTTCATTCTGGCTGCTCATTTCTTGCCGCTCCGATCCATGCTGCGTACAATCAATGGGTTGGATTATAGACTGTTTTGGAGGAATGGAGATGGCTATGTCAGACACGGTTGAGACCCCAACTGAATCTCTCGAGTATCGCACCGAGGTCAAACAACTGCTGGATATCCTGGCACATTCGTTGTACACAGATCGTGAAATCTTCCTGCGCGAGTTGATCTCCAACGCATCCGAC
>CAIRNL010000343.1 GCA_903879975.1 uncultured Chloroflexota bacterium
GGCGGACGGCGCCGTCGCCGTGCGGGGCAATCGGATCGTCGACACGGGCAGCACCGCGTTGCTTGAGAAACGCTATGACCCTGCCGAGCGCATTGACGCTATGAATCATGCCCTGCTACCAGGCCTGATCGACGCGCACATGCATACATGCCGGGCGATCGTGCGCGGCGTGGCACAGGATGTTGCACATTCGACGCAGAAGGAAGTGTCCCCCTACTTGCGGCATCTGTATCGGGATGCTGCGCTGGCTGGCACCTGGCTGGCCCTGCTGGAAGCGCTCAAGTCAGGCACGACGACCCTGGGAGACCATGCTACGCCGATTGACGGCTGGGCCGACATCTTCGTTGACGCCGGTGTGCGCGCAGTGCTGACGCCCACTATCAACGCGCTGCCGTGGGGCGAGATGGCTAGCTGGCGCGTGGGTGAGCTCTATCCGTTGCGTGACGACGTGGGTGAGCGGAGCATCCGTGATGCAGTCGCCTTTGCTGCTGAATGGCATGGCGCCGCCAATGGACGGATCAGTGTCATGTATGGGCCACAGGGCGCCGATATGCTGACGCTGGATCAACTGCATCACGTCAAGCGCCTTGCTGCGTCCGAAGGGATCCTGCTGCATATGCATGTGGCGCAGGGCCACTACGAGATCGACCAGATGCGCAGGCGCTACGGGAAACGCACACCAGCGTTCCTGGAGCAGATCGGCTATCTCGATGATCAACTGATTGTCGTGCATCTGACTGAAGCAACCGCAGATGAAACTGCCATGATTGCCTACAGCGGGGCACACATGGTGCTCTGCTCGGGCAGCATCGGGATCACCGAGGGGATCGTGCCGCCAGCGGCTGAATTCCGTACGGCAGGGGGTCCAGTGGCGCTGGGTTCCGACCAGGCCACTGGCAACAACTGTCACAACATCTTCAACGAGATGAAACTGACAGCGCTCTTCAACAAAATCAAGTTTCGCGATCCGACAGTCATGCCTGCGTGGGATGTCCTGCGTATGGCGACGATCGAGGGCGCGCAGTCCCTCGGACTGGAGGGTGAGATCGGTTCCATCAAGAGCGGCAAAAAAGCCGACCTGATTCTTGTCGATCTGAACGCGCTCAATCTCATGCCGACGCTGGTCGATCCAATCCGCAACATCGTCCCGAACCTGGTCTACGCCGCGACTGGGCGTGAGGTCAAGTTGGTGATGGTTGACGGACGAGTTCTGGTGCGCGAGGGTGCTCTCGTCGCCATCGACGAGGCAGCCGTGGTTGCTAACGTTCAGGAGCATGCCTTGGAGGTTGCTGCGGCCGTCCAGCGCGATCCAATTCACCTGGAAATGGCGCTCCTCCAGCCCATGCGCACGGGCTACCTGTAGTGCGCGGTCAATCTTCGTCAAGAATGCTGTTGAGGATCATGGAGACGATGCTGATGACAATGCTGGCCAGCAGCGCCCACCAGAAGGTGTCGATCTGAAACTGTCCATTGGTCAGCCACTGGGTCAGGTAGAGCATGAGGGTGTTGATGACTAGTGTGAAGAGCCCCAGCGTCAGTACCACCAATGGACAGGTCAACA
>CAIRNL010000344.1 GCA_903879975.1 uncultured Chloroflexota bacterium
TCGTGTCCACGTCCGATGTTGCACGCTGGATCAGTTCACCTGTCTGTGCCTTGTCGTGATAGGTGAAACTCAGGCGCTGGATATGGTCGAAGAGATACTCGCGAATGCGTTTGGCAATCCCTTCCGCTGTCTGTGCCGCCAGACGTCGGCTGTTGAAGGTGCACGCAGCCTGGATAGCAGCCAAGCTGAGAAAGCCTGCGACGTAGAGCGCCAGGTGAAGATTCCGGTCACCTGCCACCATGTAGTGATCGACAAAGTACCGCAACAGCAGGAAGGTCACCGTGTTCATGATTGCGGCAACGCCCATGCTGACCGTCGACACCAGGTAGCCACTGCGGAAACCGCTCATGAGCCGCCAGAAGCCGCGGAACTTGCCGATACCGATCGTCTGCTTCAGATCAAATTCTGCGAGTTGTGTGGGTTGTGCTGTTGTATTCAGCATATTTCCTCCGCTATGTGTTGCCTGCCAGTGTTCAATTCAGGCAATTACCAGGCATCCCTCACTGTCAAGGGCAAAAAAATACAGGCATCCGGATCAGACCCGATGCCTGCATTTCTGTTGTCTTCTGTGGCTCTTCCGGCGGGCAACCCCCGCTGCCGAGAGACAAAGACAAACAAAAAGGCCGCAAGCACCGTTGTGGTGCGTTGCGGCCCGTAACTAACTGAACGGTTTAGTTATGGGTAACAGACACACCACTCCTCTGGCGCAAAAATCCGTCGTCGACCATCGAGGTCTTGAGGATTTCTTGGCAGGACATAAACATTGTGTATCTGTTCCTTTTCATAGTTGGTGAAGCAAGTGTCTCTTACGCATAAAATGTAGCACAGCGCGCCAGCATCTGTCAAGCTACGTGCAGAAAGCGCAGCACTTTTGGAGACATTTGTCATGATCTCAAAATGTTCTCGAAGCGGCTGGAAGATCGCTGCTCTCTCACTTCGGTGGATGGGCGGGACGGCTCCACTCAGATTTCAACCTGTGTGCCCATTTCCACGACGCGGTCGGGCGGCAGCCCGAAGAAGTTGGCTGCACTCGTTGCGTTACGGCTCATAAGCACGAACAACCTCTCTCGCCACAGCGCGATTCCCTTGCCTTCGGTCGCCAGGATGCGCTCGCTGCCCAGAAAGAAACTCACTGCCTCCAGGTCCAGTTCGAGCTTGTATCGCTGCGCCAGTGGTAGATCGCGCAGCACATTAGGTGTTTCCATGAAGCCATAATGCAAGATCATCTGGTAGATGCCGTGGTGGAGAGCACGCACTTCCATGCGTTGCTTGTGCGCTACGTAAGGGACGTCTTCCGTGTTCAGCGAGAGCTGGATGACTTGTTCGTGGAGGACGCGGTTGTGGCGCAAGTTCCGCACCAGGGCCGGGGGCGTTCCCTCTGGATCGCTGTACATGTAGATGGCCGTGCCGGGCACGCGCGCCAGCTTGCTGTGCTCCAGACGGTCAATGAACTCCGCAAAGCGTGGTGTGTCGGCCTTGAGGCGCTGCGCCAGCAGCGAACGCCCGCGCCGCCACGTCGTCATTGCGGTGAAGACGACTACGCCGATGACCAGCGGAAACCAGCCGCCGGCTGGAATTTTGACCAGATTGGCGCCCCAGAATGACAGATCGGCGATGAGAAAGAAGGCGGTGAAGGTGACTGCAACCGGCCAGGACCAGCGCCAGCGCTCGCGTTCCACGCGGAAAAGCAACAGCGTTGTAACGAACATCGTCGTAGTGACGGCGACACCATACGCCGCTGCCAGGTTGCTCGATGAACGAAAGGCCAACACCAGGGCAACGCAGGCGATCATGAGCACCCAGTTGATCGACGAAATATAGATCTGACCGAACTCGTCCGGCGAGGTGTGTGCAATTGGCACGCGCGGCAGATAGCCGAGCTGGACTGCCTGCATCGTCAGTGAAAAGGCTCCCGTGATCAGTGCCTGTGAGGCGATGACGGTGGCGGCTGTGGCGATCAGCACCAGCGGGATCAGCGCCCAACCTGGCGCCATCTGGTAGAATGGATTCTCGACTGCTTCCGGGTGTTGGAGCAGAAGCGCACCCTGTCCGAAGTAGTTGAGCAGCAGCGCCGGGAGAACTACGGCAAACCACGCGAGACGAATCGGCGCCCGCCCAAAGTGCCCCATGTCAGCATAGAGCGCTTCGCCACCAGTCACGACCAGGAAGACCGAACCCAATACCAGAAAGCCGCGCAGTCCGTTCTCGCGGAAGAACTCGGCGCCATAGAAAGGGTTGATGGCAGCCAGGACGCTGGGCTGGCGTACGATCCAACTGATGCCCAGGATGCCCAGGACGAGGAACCAGACCATGGTGACAGGGCCGAAAACCTTGCCAACACGCTCCGTGCCGCGGCTCTGAAACATGAAGAGCCCGATCAGGATCACGACCGTAATGGGGACGACGTACGGTTCGAAGAAGGGCGTGACCACCTCAAGGCCTTCGACAGCCGAGAGTACGGAGATGGCGGGAGTAATCATGCCGTCGCCGTAGAGCAGCGCCGTCCCGAAGAGGCCGAGCATGACCATAACCCAGCGCACCGTGCCAGGCAGCATCACGCGCCGCTTGGCGCCGATGAGCGCAGTGAGCGCCAGGATACCACCTTCGCCGTTGTTGTCGGCGCGCAGGACGAAGATCAAATACTTGACTGAGATCACCAAGATGAGCGACCAGAAGATGAGGGAAAGGATGCCCAGGATATTGATGGCGTGCACCTCGATGCCATAGCTGGCATGAAAAGATTCGCGGAACGCATACAGTGGACTGGTACCAATGTCGCCGTAGACGACGCCTAGAGCACCCAACGCTAGGTAGAGTACGTACTTCCCAGCTGGGGCGTTGTCGTGTGTACTGCTGTCTTCGGTATGGATTCGTCTGGATTCTCTGGGTCGGCTCATGGCTGCTTGTCACACGAGTTGAGGTTGGTGGATTGAGGTGTTTTCATTGCTTCAACCGTAGCACAGGACGTGGCTTTTCATCAAACAGACTGACTGTCCCCTGCGGCTTCCTCTTTGGCTGGCCTGCTGTGGCTTGTGATGCAGTGTCAGGGCGGCTGGCCATGCCTGCCTGCATTGCGCTAAGATGGATGTACGTGTCGTGCAGGATGACAGTTCAGTGGCACCATGGTCGCTGTTTGTCCATCCCCGCCGATCGTCCGCTGACGAGGAGAAGCAGATGAATCCGCTTGCTGAGCCAATGCTTCAAGAGTTGCTGGCGTGGTGCACAGCGCAGTTTGGGGAGTGTCGGCTTGCGTCAGATGCGTCGCGCACACACCCCGATGCACGCGCCACGCTCGTGCGCCTGCTCACGCCGCAGGGGAGCTGCTACTTGAAGCTGCACCGTGATCCTGTGCACTGGGCCAGTGAAGTGCATGCGTACGAGCAGTGGGCAACTGCCTTTGGGAAGCACGCGCCGCAGCTGCGCGCCGTCCATGCGGCGCCGCCCCTTGCGCTGGTCGTTTCGGCACAACCGGGTGTCCCGCTGGAGCAACAGGCGCTCGGTCCAGCGCAGCAGGAGCGTGCCTGGTACGCAGCCGGTGCAGCGCTGGCACGCTTGCATGCATGGTGTGCTGGCACCTGGTTCGGTCTGTGCCGCCGTGAGGGTGCGCCGCTGCATGCGCCGATCGTCGATCCATGCGCGTATATCGGTGCTCAATTCGAGGAGTGGCTGGCGCGTGCCGGGCAGATTGACTGCCTTGTGACGGAGGAGAGGGGCATCGTGCGCACAGCTGTTGAACGGATCACGGTCTTCGCCGGAGAACGCCCGGTACCATGCCACTACGACTACTGTCCGCCCAATTGGCTGGTGAGCGCGCAGGGTGAGTTGACTGGTGTCATCGACTACGAATTCGCGCGGTGGGATGTGCGTGTGGCTGATTTTGCGCGGTTTCCTGCCTGGGAGTGGATGACGCGCCCCGACCTCCTCGCCGCTTTTTTTGCTGGCTACGGACGCACGCTCACGCCACGCGAACAGATGCAGCTGCGCGTCGCTCGGGTGCTCTACGCGTTGGGTGCCGTGGTCTGGGGGAGCGAACAGGAATACTGCGGCTTTGCTGTCGAGGGGCGTCA
>CAIRNL010000345.1 GCA_903879975.1 uncultured Chloroflexota bacterium
AGGTGACCCAGGCAGGATCGTGATCGCTGCCGTCACCCGCATGGCTCGTGCGGCGGTCGATCCAGCCGGCCACCTGCTTGCGCGCCAGGGACGGGCTCAGCCAGAGCTGATCGTAGAGTTCAAACCGGGGCGCTTGGCCGCGCGGCTTGTAGCGATGGGTCCATGCGGTGCTAGCGGGGTTGTGTGAGTCAGGGCGCTCGCGTTTGGCCGGGCGCGTCTCCTTGGGCGCGGCCAGGCCGTTCACCCAACCCGCAGCCCGAAACGCAGCAAGGCTCTTGGCCTCGACGCCGTCGTTCATATCGCCAGCGACGACGTAGCTGCTGTTGGGCCGCGTGCGTGAACCGACGATGCTGGCCACCATCTCCGCCTGGCGTCGCCGCCGTTCGAGAATGCGAGCGCGTGCCGAATCGTTATCTTGATCCCAGCGGCTGTAGTTGCTCTTGAGGTGGGTGTTGAAGAGGGTGAAGAGTCGCTCGCGCCGCTTCGGCTCCAGGATGTCGACCTCCAGCAGGTCGCGGCTAAAAATGTAATCGTGCGGCTCGTCAGGGTGGACGGCAAAACGCCAGGAGGTCACGCCCCCGATGGGATAGCGTGAGAGCAGGCCCACATCGATGAGGCGCTGGTCGTTGCCCTCGACGAGCACCTGGTAGGGATACATGCCGCCCAGGTCTTCCAGCGCAAACTGGCGCAACACGCCAATGTCCTCCACCTCCTGCACGGCCAGCACATCCACGTTGATGGCGCGGATGCGGTCGGCGATGAGTTTGCGTTCCTCCGGTGATTTCTGCTCGACCAGCTGGCCCATATAGCTGCGGAACACGTAGCCGACCGGTTCGGCAAAGGTAAAGCGCACTTCGGATTCAACCTGGATGCCCCCCTGGCTCACGATCTCGACCTCGGTTGTGAAGTTGTAGCGCGAAAAGAGGTTGTTGAGGTTGAAGGTGCCTACGGTAATGTCCATATACGGCTTCTCTCCGGCAATGCAGGGACTGTTGATAGACCTATTGTACCGAAAATTGGGATCTGTGTCGCCTTATGCATGCGACCTGGGTGTATTTCCCACAAGGAGCGCGCACATGCCCCGTGAGAGGCCTCATCCCCTGCATGACCTCCGCTTCATCCACGAGCGCTACGAACAGGCCTGGGCCAAAGAGTTGGCTGAATGGCTCGTAGAAATCAAGGATGCCGTAGCCGCCGCCAAGGCACAAGGGCAAGTCCTGCTCCCAGCAGACCAGCAACCTGCGTATGAAGCGCGCGCTCTGCGCTTGCTCGAACAAGGGCTGGCTGCCAATCCAGTACCCCCGCCGCCAGCACCAGGCCAGAAAAAGCGTGGCCGCCAGCAGCAAAGCCCGGCTAAGAACCTGCTCGACCGCTTGCAGCGCCATCAGGCCGGCCTCTTGGCGTTTATGTACGATTTTAACGTGCCGTTTGACAACAATCAGGCCGAACGCGAGCTGCACATGATGAAGGTCAAGCAGAAGGTCTCAGGCTGTTTCCGCTCGGAAGCCGGCGCCAACGCCTTTTTGCCAAATCCGCGGCTACCTCTCGTCCGCACGCAAAAACGGCCAGCGCGTGCTCGACTCGTTACACCTGGCTCTGCTTGACACACCCTTCGTTCCAGCTTGTATCACTGATCGCGCTCCGCCAGCAGCCTGAGTAGTTACAACTGGCCAAATATCTGCGGCGCCAAGCCATTCCCACCCCAAGTGGGAAGCAGCCGTCGGGCCTGGACACGCAAGGGCAAGTTCGGCGCCAGCGCCCCATTCCACGAGCGCCAGGCGCTCAGTTCGACTCAGGCTGGAGGCCAGATTTTTTCAGCCAGTTCACCTGGGTCGTCAAGCGTCCAATCTCGGCATATAGTTCAGTCACCTGTTGTTCGTGGTTGCGAGCATCCAC
>CAIRNL010000346.1 GCA_903879975.1 uncultured Chloroflexota bacterium
ACCTTGGCCCGCACAGTCTCCAGCAGTTTGGCCTTGGCAGCCTCAACGCTGCTCTTGTCCAGGTAGGGTTGGGACTTCTTCAGCGTTTCCTTCTCCTGATATGCGGCCCCGATCTCGGCCAGCAGGCCTGTTACGTTGGGATCTTTGGCGATATCAGTGACCTTATTGGCCAGCGCCATCGATTCCTTGAACATGTCGCCCATGGCTGGGCTGGCCAGCGAGATCACCATCGAGACTTCGACCGGCAAGGCAACGATGCCCTGCCAATTTTCGGCGCTAAAATCATTCTTCGTGGCTGCCATCAGTACCTCCTTTTTGTCGGTAGTTGTGCGAACAACACAAGTGTACCCGAAATCCCGTCTTGGCAACAGGCATCGCATGCAGCGGAACGAAAATAGCGATTTTTTCTACTGGGATGATTCGGCAGCGACTTCTCTTCCCAGGTGACGCAGCGTCGGCAATGGCAGATGGCACAAGATGGAGTGACCTCCGCCGGCATCCTGGTTGGGCGGTGCGGTCGTCTCACAAAGGATACCGCTGTCGGGCATGAGATTGCGACGCGGGCAACGCGTGTGAAAGCGACAGCCGCCGGGCGGGTCTATAGCGCTAGGTACGCTGCCCTCCAGCCGAATTCGTGAGCCTTCCACATTCGGATCGGGCAGCGGAACAGCGGACAGAAGCGCCTCGGTGTAGGGATGGAACGGAGGTGAATAGATTGAATCGACTGGGCCTGATTCTACGATTTGGCCCAAATACATCACTGCGACAGAGTCGGCGATAAAGCGTACCACGCTCAGGTCGTGGGCGATGAAGATCATGGTGGCATTATTCTTGCGCTGCACTTCCAGGAGCAGATTGAGGATAGCAGCCTGCACGGACACATCGAGTGCGCTGACGGGTTCATCGCAGAGAACAAGATCAGGCTGGCTAGCCAGTGCCCGGGCGATACCCACACGCTGTTTTTCACCACCACTCAACTGGCGCGGGAAGCGGTCATAGTAGGTGCGGTTGAGGCGTACAGCACGCAGCAGACGTATCACTTCGTCACGCACCTGATTGTGTGGCACGGTTTTGAAGCGTTGCAGCGGCCGTGCGATCTGCTGGCCCACAGTATACGAGGGATTCATGGTCGAGTCAGGGTTTTGGAAAACCATCTGCAGTTCGCGGATAGTTTCCTGCGTTCGCTTCGACAAATCGCCGCCGATATCCACGGCCATAAACTCCATACGGCCGCCATTGATGCCTTCCAGCCCAATAATACTCTTGACCAGCGTGCTTTTGCCCGAACCCGACTCCCCGACGATACCCAGCGTCGTTCCCCTGCGCACGCCAAAGGAAACATCGTCGACTGCCTTGACGTAGCGTTTTTCACCCAGGCCAAAGAGGCTGGCCAGCGATATGCCGGGCACGCGATAGTATTTCTTCACATGCTCGCCGGCGAGGAGCATCTCGGTGTTGGCCGGTGGCGGTATCTGCAGGGCGACCTCAGCGTCCGGGGGTGGCGTCCACTGCGACGGGTCGATCTCCTCGGCGAAATGGCAGCGCGCCAGTGTCCCGCTGCGCACGGGGCGTAACGCCGGCGGCTCCGTACGGCAACGATCCTGGGCGTACTGGCAGCGCGTGCTGAAGAGACAGCCTGCCGGCCGCTCGTCTGGCCGCGGCACACGGCCAGGGATTGGGTAGAGCACGCTACTTGTTTTGTCGGCGCCCAGGTGCGGCACACAGCGAATCAACCCCTGCGTGTACGGATGTTGCGGATCGTGAAAGATTTCCTGCACCGCCGCCTGTTCGACGATCTCGCCTGCGTACATGACTGCCACGCGATCGCAGACGCGCGCGATCACGCCCAGGTTGTGGCTGATGAAGATGATCGATGTATCCAGCGTACGGCGTAGCTCCGCCACCAGGTCGAGCACCGTGGCCTCCACCGTGACGTCGAGTGCGGTCGTCGGTTCGTCCATGATGAGCAGCGACGGGTCATTGAGCAGTGCCATGGCAATAACGACACGCTGCTGCTGGCCACCGGAGATCTGGTGTGGGTAGCGGTCGAGGAGACCGGCAGCATCGGGCATGTGGACGCGCTCCAGCGCCTGGACGCACCGCTGCGTGGCGTCAGCCTTGGTCATCTGCCGGTGGTAGATGAGCACCTCGCGCATCTGCTCGCCCAGGCGCAACGACGGGTTGAGCGCCTGCATCGGGTCCTGAAAGACCAGGGCGATGCGATTGCCGCGCAATTGCTGCAATTCTGCGTTGGAACGACCCACCAACTCCTCGCCCTCAAAGCGAATCGAGCCTTTCTTGATAAAGCCGTTGGCGCCAAGAAAATTGACAATCGACCAGCCCAGTGTGCTCTTGCCGCAGCCAGATTCGCCAACGATGCCGAGCGCCTCGCTGCGTTGCAGGTCAAACGAGACATTGTGCAGCGCGGTCACTGCAGTCTTGCGCGTCCGGTACGCCACTGACAAGTTGCGCACCTGCAGGATCGAACGATCGGTAGATTGCTGTCGCAGCACCATGGCACCTCAAACACACTATCGTCACCACGCTGGAGCGCGGAGAAGCGTACCGTCTATCTTTGATAGCGCGTAATTTCCTCGCGCAGCCCATCGGCGAAAAGATTGACGCCGATCACCAGGGTAGCAATCGCCAGCGACGGCCAGACGATGGCGATTGGATTGGCGTAGATATACTTCCGGGCATCGTTGACCATGCTACCCCAGTCTGGGTCGGGCGGCGGCAGGCCCAAACCAAGAAAGCCGAGCGTGCCGATGGCGAAGATGGCATAGCCCACACGCAGCATGGCGTCGACCAGGATCGGGCCGCGTGCGTTGGGCAGCGTCTCGTGCAGCATGATATACCACTTGGATTCGCCGCGCGTCTCTGCGGCGCGGATATAGTCCTGCGTTTTGATGTCCATGGTCAGCCCGCGCACCAGGCGCGCTACGCCCGGGGCACCTGTGATGATAATCGCCATGATCACGATGAGATCACCGCGCCCCAACGCCGTGACAATTACCAAGTAGAGCACGATCACGGGGAAGGCAATAAAGGCATCGAGCAGCTGCATGATCACCTGGTCTGCAATGCCGCCACGATAGCCAGCATTGACACCCAAAAAGCCGCCGACAACCACTGCGCCGATAACGCCCCAAATCGCCACTCCGCCTGGAACGACGATCATGGGGTCGACCGCGATGCGTGTCTTGAGCAATACGACCTGTGTGCCGGCCATAATACGCGACCAGATATCGCGACCGAGGGTATCGGTGCCCATCCAGTTCGTCGCATTGGGCGGCAGGTTCGGGTCAAAGAGTTGGGCATTGGGCGGGTAGGGTGTCCAGAGCAGGCTCACCAGAGCGATGGTGAGCCAAAAAAGCACAATGATCAGGCCGGCGGTTGCCGTGCGCGAGCTGAACACGAGCGAAAACGCATCGCGCAGACGGGCCATGAGGCCAGGGTGTGGCAACTCGGCAATCTCAGGAGTAGCAGTCGTCATACTCAAAATCGGACTCCCAGATAATTATGCAAAGCGAATCCGTGGATTCAGATAGGTATAGAGCAGATCGCCAGCCAGGCGTGTCGTCACTGCGACGAGCACGGTGAGCAGCGCTGCAGCTGCCACCGCGTTGAAATCGCCGAACGTAGCCGCATCGTAGATGTAGGTTCCAAGTCCGGGGATGCCGAAGAGTACCTCCACGACGATCACGCCGCCGATGAGCCAGTTCACCTGCAGCATAATGACAGTGACGGGAGCCAACAGGGCATTACGCAGCGCGTGGCGAAAGATGATGTGCTGCCGTGGCAGTCCTTTAATGAAGGCTGTGCGAATATAGGGCGACTCCATGACCTCTACCATGCTGGCACGCGTGATGCGCGCCACGTAGCCAAATTCAGCTGCCATCAATGTC
>CAIRNL010000347.1 GCA_903879975.1 uncultured Chloroflexota bacterium
GCCGGCCCAAAGCCCACGGTGGGGATACCAAGCACGCCCGCACTCGACGCGCCATTGGTACAAAAACGGTACGCGCGAATGGCAGGTTGTAACCCGGCCGCGTGTAGCCCAGCCAGCGCCCCCTGCACAAAGGGGTGATCCTCGGCAAAGATCCAGGCAGGAAAGAACTTGGGCGCCCGCAGAATCGTGCCGGTATAGCAGTGATGCTCGCCTTCGGCGATCGTTGCGCTGAACTGGACCCCGCGCGCACGGGGCTGTTCGCCAATTGTGCCGGTGACGCTTGCTGCCGTTTCACCGGGCAGTGTGCGCCGGTCATAGGTGGCCCGGCAACGGCTGGGAATGACCGAGTAGCCGGGATACGGGTCGGAAATCATATCGGTGAGCGCCAGCAAGGCTGGGCCTAGCAGGGGATCGCTGCCCAGCGGCACAGACTCCACTGCGTCGATCAGCTTGATCATCTGGTGCACGGCATTCACACCGAGCTGCGGCGAAGACGAGTGCGCCGGCTTGCCAATCGTCTCCAGATGAATCTCCGCGCGGCCGCGGCCGCCGCGGTTCAGATTCAGCTCGGTCGCCTCCCCGATGACGACAAAATCCGGCTTGACCGCGGCGATCACCGTCTCCAGGCTGATGCCCTCCATCACCTCTTCCATCACTGTAGCGCTGACCGCAACATTACCTGCTAGAGTGTTGCGATCCACCGTTCCGGCGGCATAGATCATCGCGGCCAGTGCACCTTTCATATCGGCCGCACCGCGCCCGTAGAGGAAACCCTCCTCGATGTTGGCGGCAAACGGATCGCGCGTCCACGTCGAGCCGGGTGCAATGCCGACCGTGTCACAGTGCGCATCGAGCAGGATCGTTGGGCCGGGCTGCGCGCCGTTGACCACACCGATTGCGCTGCCATTGGCGTCAATCCACACGGTATCAAAGCCGAGGGAACGCATCTCTGCGACAATACGCTCGACCACTGCCGCCTCTTCGCCACTCAGGCTAGGGATACGGATCAGGTCCTGAGTGAACGCGACCAACGCTGCCGGATTGATACTCTGTGTCACTCAACATCTCCTTACGCTTGTACTGAACGGCAAGTTCCCATAGAGCACGGGAGGGGCAGATGGATCTGTGAAGATCGACCCATCCCATGCCACCCACGTTCTATTCAGGATGCCATCTGCCATAACTTCCGCGCGGCGGCATGGGCGCGAGCGACGATGGCTTCCTCGTCGGCACCGAGCACGACGCCGTTGCGCACACGCACCTGCCCTGCCACCATCACCAGCCGCACATGCGTATGATTGCGCCAGAGCACGAGCTGATCGTAGAGGTTGTGCTCCTCGGTAGGCGTGGGCATGCGCGTGTCGATCAACTGCAAATCTGCCTGCCAGCCTTCAGCGATGCGGCCGACCTTTTCCAGCCCCAATGCCTGTGCACCGCCCTCCGTGGCGAGACGCCAGACCAGCGGGGCTGGCATGACGCGTGGATCTTGCTTGTGTGCTTTGTGGATCAGGAATGCCGCACGCACTACTTCGTAGAAATCGTTGACGTAGCCGTCGCTGCCCAGGCCGACAGTGACACCTGCGTCCACCAGCTCGGGTACCGGGGCAATCCCCGCCCCCACCTCACAGTTGGAAAGCGGCATGTGCGTCATGCGCACTCCCCGTTGCGCCATCACCTCAATCTCGCGCGGGCTCATCTGCACACACTGCGAGGCCAGCATACGCGGGCCGGCGACACCCAGCCGGTCATAGTATTCCATAGGACGCACGCCAAAATGCTGGAGGTCATACTCCGGCTCGTGCACACCTTCAGAGCAGTGCATGTGCACCGGCACGTCCAGCTCGGCGCCCAGCGCGTGCGCCTGCCGGATGAACTCTGCCGAGCAGGAGAAGGTGGTATGGAAGCACATCAGGCCAGAAACGAGCCCGCCCCGTTCCCGGCAGGTGCGGATGAAGTCGGCGTTCTCAGCCAAGCCAAGCCGGCCATTCTCCTGGCTCACACGCTCGGTCGCCTCAAAGGAGAGCACGGCGCGGATACCGCGATGACGCACGACTTCGGCTTGCGCAGCGAGGCAGCCGGGCAGGGCGTAGGGCGCCTCGGTGCAATCATAGACGCTTGTCACACCGCTGCGCAGCATCTCCAGCAGGATGGCATCCGTCGCCGCGCAGATCATCTCATGGTCGAGGCGATCCTCCACCAACGGCCACCAGAAATCCTCCAGGAAGGGCCAGAAACCGGAGGGCGCCTTGTCAAGCGGCAGGCCGTGCGCCAGCAGCCCGTAAAGATGCGCGTGCGCGTTGACAAAGCCGGGTGAAAGCGTGCAGCCAGGTGCGTCGACCGCCTCTTCGCTGTGGAAACGTTGCCGTAACTCGTCGTTGGGCGCCACGGTGTCGATCACGTCACCGACCAGGCGTACGCCCCAGCCGCGGCGCGGCGCCTGGCCAGGGGTATCAATCAGAAAGTCGGGTAAGATGAGCATGAAACTACCTATTCCTAGTCTAGGGTTTTCCTGCTTCAGGATCAAACGCAGGAACGGCAGGTCGGTCTCCACATTGTTCAGGTAGACTACAACGGTCGCGGGTAGAATCGGGTGCCGGACGCCCAAAACGTAGCGTTGACGACCGTGTTTCAGCTTCCTTCGATGTCCTAGTAGTTCCCGATCTGATATTGTAGCGGCTGTCCCGACAACAGCGCCAAAATGTTGTCGTAGTCCGGTGCACGGCCACGGCCACTGGCTGTAAAGCCGCCCGCCGCCGTGTGTGGCGTGAGGATCAGGTTGAGCGCTGAATCCTGTACGGCATCGACCAGCGGGTCGCCGGCGCGCAGCGGCTCGTAGGTGTAGGTGTCGAGCGCGGCGCCGGCCAGGTGACCGGAATGCAACGCGTCGAGCAGGGCCGGCTGGTCGACGACGGCGCCGGAGCCGCAATGAACGAAGAGGGCACCTGCCTTCATGCCCGCAAAATAGGCGGCATCGATAGGTTCCTTGGGTCCCTGGTAGGGCAGCAGTGAGCAGACGACGTCGCTACGGTGGGCAATGGCCTCCGGTGTGGCGTACTCGATGCCCAGTTGCTCCTCAACGGCGGCGGCCAGGCGCGTGCGTTTGTGGTAGAGCACGGTGCAGTGAAAGCCGCGCAGCTGCTCCACCAACTCCAGCCCAATCTCGCCAAACCCCAGGATGCCCACGGTGGCGCCGGTCAATCTGCCGATGCCGGTGCGCCGCGACCAGTTGTAGGCGAAGGTGTCCTCGTCCCCACGCTCCGTCTTGATGCCCCAGTCTGCCCCTTCTGCCGTGATCGACATGCCTTCGCGCAAGCGCTTGAGCGTGCCGAGAATCTGCAACATCATCTGCTCGGCCACCATGACACAGCCATTGTTGGGCAGGAAACAGACAGGAATGCCCGCCCGCTGCGCCGCATCCAGGTCGATATCCCAGGTCTGCCGTCCCAGCCGCTGGATCAGGCGCAGCTTGGGTGCGGCTGCAATCATCTCAGCGTCGACCACGCCGGAACGCTCGGTGATCAAGAACTCCGCATCAGCCAGCAGGGCAAGCAATTCTTCCCGGCTGGCGCCGCGCCGCATGGTCAGCTCGAGTTCGGGCGGCGCGCCTTCCAGCGCCCACTGCTGCTGCCGCAACCCACGCTGGGTCAGGAACAAAGTACGATGCTTGTGCATAGTAGGAAATTCTCCAAGGATTTGCCGCCAAGACACGAAGGACACGCAAAGGGATGAAGCGCTGCGCTCTGTGGAGCTTTTGTGCCTGCGCGTCTTGGTGGCGCTCTTCTCTCTTCAACTCAGCGAATACGCCTCTGCAAACGCATCCACCACCGGCTTGATATCGTCCATCATCGGGTAGAGGATCGGGCAGGTGACGCCGGCGTCGATGTACTCCTGCACCTTGGCCACGCACTCGTCACGTGTACCCACAGCCATCAGGCTGCGCACGACATCGTCAGGGATGACCCTGGCCGCGGCCAGGTACTCGGCCTCCGTGGCCGGCCAGCCCATCACCGCCTGGACGCGCTCGATCAGGTCTTCAGGGACGTTGCTGGCCTTCATGATGTGCGGCTCGGTGGCGAGATAATAGGCGACGAGCTTCTTCCCCTCGAACATGGCAGCGGCCGGGTCCTGGTCGCTGAGCGAGCAGACGAGCAGTTCGGGTCGGTCAATCTGGTCGATGGATTTGCCGGCTTTGGCCGCGCCCTTCGCCACCAGATCGACGGCGCGACGGATGTAGTCGACAGAGACCACATAATTGAGCACCACGCCATCGCAGATTTCGCCGGTCAACTCGAGCATTTTGTCGCCTGTTGCGCCGATGTAGATGGGAATGTCGCGCGGGCGCAGATCACCGAAAACCACGTCGAGCCTGACGCGGTCGAGTTTGACGAAATCACCCTGGTAGGTGACCTCTTCCATCGTGAAGAGCTGGCGACACGCCTCGACATATTCGCGCATGGCCTGCAGTGGCTTGGTGCGGTTCACACCGACGCGGCTTGAGATCGGTTCCCACCATGCGCCGAGGCCGAGCATCACGCGTGACGCCGCCTCCGGGTCGTCGCCGGTCTGCTTGGCCAGTTCCCACATCGTGCTCCACGATGCCGCAATGACGGCCGGGTTGCGCGTCCAGATCGGCAGCACGCCTGAGCCGATGCGCAGCCGCCTGGTGCGCGCCAGAAAGGCTGACATCATGACGACACAATCGCGCGCCAGCCGCGTATCGGCCTGCCAGATCTCGCTGAAACCGCGCGCTTCTGCGTACTCAGCGATCTCCAGTTCATAGCCGAGTGGGTGCTTGTCCTGCATGTACAACGCAAAGCGTGGTTGGGTCGGCATGATTCGTCTCCAGTCAGAACTCAAACGAAATTCAGGTTTGAATAGAATGCGGATCGCACAGATTTGGTGAATCAGAGCGGATCAAATCAGCGACTATCCACCGAATCCGCGTCATCCGCGTTCCCTTTCCACTTTCGCAGGCAGCGCAATCCAGCCGCCATTGGCTGTGTAGCCGCCGTCGACGGCCAGTACCTGGCCGGTGATGAAGCGCGCCTGTTCCGAGCACAGGAAGACGACAGCGTCGGCGATCTCGGATGGCTCAGCAAAGCGTCCGAGCGGGATGCGCTGGACGATCGTTGCCTGCTCGAGTTTTCCTGCGTCGATCGCCTGCTTGAGCCGGTCGGTAGCCGTATGACTGGGTGCGACTGCATTGACGCGGATGCCGTACTCCGCCCACTCCAGCGCCAGCGAGCGTGTCATGCTGTCGAGTGCGGCTTTCGATGCGGCGTAGGCTGTGCGCCCATGTGCGCTCTGTTGCGCCGTAATGCTGCTGATATTGACGATGGCTCCACCATGGCCACCCGCTATCGCAGCCTCGGCAAATGCACGGCTGGCAGCAAATGCCCCGTAGACACCCACAGCAAAGACGCGCTCCCAATCGGCGACGGCAAGCTCCAACGCCGGTTTCATCGCCACCACAGCGGCGCAGTTGACCAGGATATCGACCCGGCCAAAGTGCAGGGCGGCTTCGCCGACCAGCGCTTCACACTGCGCCGTGTCTGCAACATCGCACTGCATGGCGACAGCACAGCCTGCTGTGGCTGCAACGAGTTGAGCCGCCGTTGCCTGCGCTGCAGCGCCGTTGAGATCGGCGACAACGATGGCCGCGCCGGCGTTGGTCAGCGCCCACGCGCAGGCTGCGCCGATGCCCTGCGCTGCACCGGTGACGAGCGCCACCTTGCCGGCCAGCGTTTCAGCCACCGTAGATTGCCAGGGCCTCGCCCGTTACTTCCAGCTGTACATCGTGCATTTTGGCGTCGAGCGCGGTGTTGAGATCGTCGGGAAAGCTCTTCCACTGCGCCAGCGACTCCCAACGCACGATGATCACCACCTCGTCCGGGTGGTCGATGCTTGGCCAGACCTCCTTGGAGATGTAGCCGTCGTGCGCAGCCAATGCCGGCGTCCAGATTTCGGCATCGCGCACGAGCCACTGCGCGCGGCGGCCAGGCACGCATTTTGCACGCAACATTTCGATCACAGGCATGATATCTCCTCTTACAGCTTTCAACAGACTGCGGATGCGAGCGCACGCTCTTCACCGTGGAACGGCTATCGCCCTCGCAACTCGCGCCTCGTCCTAATGCGTGAACAACTCGCCGCCGTCGATGAAGTAGACATGGCCGGTGAGGTAGTCATGCTCGATGAGCAGGGCAATCATACGAGAGACATCTTCCGGTGCGCCCAGGCGTTTGACCAGTGTGCGTTGGCGGGACTCTTCGATCTGCTCCGGCGTGAAATCCGGCGGGAGCAGCACTGGCCCAGGCGCCACAGCGTTGACTCGAATCGTCGGGCTGAGTTCGCGTGCGGCATAGCGGGTAAGCTGTACGACGCCGGCCTTGGCAATGGCATGATGGCCCAGCCCCGGCCATACCTCGTAGACAGACAGGTCTGCGACATTGACAATCACGCCGTGCCCCTGCTGCAGCATGATCGGCGCCACCGCCTGCGTACAGAAGAAGGCCGCCTTGACGGTCACATCGTTGCACAGGTCATACTCGGCCTCGGTCACTTCCAGGAAGGGACGCATCAGCCAGGGCGAAGCGTTATTGATCAGCACGTCGATGCGGCCAAATGTCTTCGCAGTATCGGCCACCCAGCGCTGCATGGCAGCCAGGTTACGGACATCCAGCTCCGTCGCTGTGCAGCGCACGCCCAGTGCCTCGATCGCTTGCTTCGTTTCCTGCCAAGGTTCGTTGGGCAGATAGCTGAACGCAATATGGGCGCCCTTGCGCGCCAGATGCAACCCGTGCGCCCGCCCCAGGCGAATGGCGCCGCCCGTGATCACAACGACCGACTCGTCGATCTGCATAGAACCCTCCCTTTGATTCCCACTGCGCCATCTGGCGAATATCGTTCAACAGGCGCCAATTCGTATCCCGGTCCGCCAGGGCATTCATGACAACAGTATCGGGCAATCTCGTCCATCTCGTTGGCCGGCATGGCCAGGAGAA
>CAIRNL010000348.1 GCA_903879975.1 uncultured Chloroflexota bacterium
AGGTGCTCCCTGCCCCGCTCATGCGCGCACCTCGGCCAAGGCACGGAACGACGGGCGCAGCGCCGGGTAGAGATCGCGGTAGATGCGATAGAAGCCGTCGTAGAGAGCCGCACGATCAGGATTAGGCTGGAAGGTGGGGCCAGCTGTGACCATGCCGGTTACAGCCGCTGTAATTGACGGATAGAGGCCGGAGGCTGCCGCAGCCACGATAGCATCCCCCATGGCAGCGCCGTTGGCCGCACCGGGCAATGTCACCGGGCGGTCGAGCACATCCGCCTTGATCTGATTCCAGAGTGCACTGCGCGCCCCGCCGCCCACGCAGGCCAGGCCGGCGACGGGAAAGCCATCGGCAGCGGCAGTCTCGACATTGTGGCGCAACCCATAGGCGGCGCCCTCTAGGATGGCACGCACCAGATCCCCCTTTGTCGTGGCCAGCGAGACACCGAAGAAGACGCCGCGTGCGGTGGAATCCCAGATGGGCGAGCGCTCGCCATACATGTACGGCAAAAAGACGACGCGATTGGCACCTGGCCGGCTCTGCGCTGCCTGATCGCCCAGCAAGTCGAAGGGATCGACGCCAAGCTGCTCAGCCTGGGCAACCTCACTGGCACCAAGCTGGTCGCGAAACCAACGTAACGCACCGCCGGTCGCTACCATGGCGCCGACAACCAGATGCAGGCCGGGGATCGGATGGCCGAGCGGAAAGAGCAGATTGCCGCGGTAGGGCGTGTCGCTGCAGATCAGGAGGACCGTCGACTGGCCGGTCATCTCGGCGGCAGAACCGGCACGCACCAGCCCCACTTCGATACTGGCCGCAGTCCCGTCCGCCATGCCGGCGATAACTGGGGTGTCAGGGGCAAGGCCTGTCGCCGCCGCAGCCGCAGGCGTGACCGTACCGACGACCTGTGCACACGGCACAATGGGCGGCAGCTTGGCTGGGTCGATCCCCATCGCAGCGATCAGATCGGTCGACCATTCCTGCCGGTCACTGTCGAAAAACAGCGTCAATGGGCCGTGCGAGTTGTCCATGCAGAAAGCACCAGTCAGTCTGTGGACAATATAGCCATTGGCCTGCAAGATCTGATGCGTATGGGCATAGGCATCGGGAGCCTCATCGCGCAACCACAGGATCTTCGGCGCCAGAAAATAGGGATCGATCCGGCCACCGTTGATGCGAAGGATGGCCGCCTCATCGATCGTTGCGCGCAGCCGCTCGCACTGCTGCTCCGACCGGCGATCCATCCAGATCAACGCCGGGTGCACCGGCGCACCGGCTGCATCGACCGCTACCAGCGTCGGCGCCTGGCAACTCACGCCCAGCGCAGCCACAGCCTGAGGCGATGCACCGGCGTCCGCAATGACCTTGTGCACCACGGCACAGGTCGCCTTCCACCAGGCATCTGGGTCTTGTTCGGCCCACCCTGGTTGAGCAAAGGTAGTAGGGTACTCCTGGCCGCTCTGGGCCAGCACAGTGCCGTCACGCTCACAGATGAGCGCCTTGACGCCTGTCGTGCCGACATCGATACCAACCAGCAAGGATGCG
>CAIRNL010000349.1 GCA_903879975.1 uncultured Chloroflexota bacterium
AGTGGCAAACCGAACTGCGCCGAACAAATGTGGGCGGTAGCCGCCGCACCGTATTTCGGCGGCTACCTGGATGACAACGACAACGCCAACGGTGGCTTTTTCGATCAATTGGCCGATTGGGCCACCAACGGCACGGCTGGGATCGATTCCCTCTTCCAGGAACTGCGCACCGGCGCTTTGCTCAATGCCCCCGACTTCGCTGACCAAGGCGCCCTTGCCGCAGCCGCTGAAGTCATGCGTGCCAACAAGAATGTCGCCGACGAATTCGGCCTTGCCCTGGTCAGCTACGAGGGCGGGCAGCACCTGACCCCACTGTCTGGCCCCGGCACCTCCTGCAGCGACTGGAACAACGCCGCAGGCTGCGCACCTTATCGTGCGATCCAGAATCTCTTCATTGCTGCCAATCGCGATTCACGGATGCGCACGCTCTACACAGACTATCTCGATCTGTGGCGCCAGGCTGGCGGCACGCTCTTTATGCACTATACAGCGGTCGCACTGCCCAGCGGGCAGTTTGGGTCCTGGGGCGCCAAGGAGTCAGTGCTCCAACCCGACGAGCAGTCCCCCAAATATCAGGCGATCCGCACCTTCATTGCCGATAACCCGTGCTGGTGGCAAGGCTGCGAGTAGGGCACAGCGCTACAGGCAGGCCACTGCGTTGCCGCAGTGGCCTCTGCCCTGATGCACACAAAATTCGATGAACAGCAAGCGGCGCCTGCACAGGCACCAACCACCTTGGCGCAGAAGAAGCGTCCCTACACCTTCGGCCCGGCAGCGCGAATTTCCTCCGTCACGCTGTCGGCGAACTGCTTGAAGTTCTCCTGGAACATTCTGGCCAGCTTCTGCGCCTGTGCATCGTAGGCTGCCTTGTCCGCCCACGTGTTGCGCGGCTGCAAAATCTCGGCCGGCACATCCGGCACGCTCACTGGAACCCGCACGCCAAAGAGGGGGTCCTCCACAAGTTCGACGCCATCCAACCTGCCGTCCAGCGCAGCGTTGACCATGGCACGTGTGAAAGCGATCTTCATGCGGCTGCCGATGCCGGGCGGACCACCGCTCCAACCGGTGTTGACCAGCCAGCAGTTGACCTTGTGCTCCTCGATCTTCTTACCCAGCAGGCCGGCGTAGACACTGGGGCGCTGTGCCATGAAGGGTGCGCCAAAACAGGCGCTGAAGGTGGCGGACGGCTCGGTGACGCCGCGCTCAGTGCCGGCCACCTTGGCCGTATAGCCTGAGATAAAATGATACATAGCCTGCGCCGTCGTCAGCTTGGAGAGGGGTGGCAGCACCCCAAAGGCATCCGCAGTCAGGAAAATAATATTCTTGGGATGATCGCCACGGCCACTGCGCGTGGCGTTGGCAATGTGCGAGATGGGATAGGCGGCGCGCGTATTCTCGGTGAGTGAGCCGTCGTCCAGGTCGACGCGCCGCGTATTAGAGTCAATGCCGACGTTCTCCAGAATGGTGCCGAAACGCCGCGTTGTGGCGTAGATCTCCGGTTCGGCTGTGGACGACAACCGGATCGTCTTGGCGTAGCAGCCACCCTCGAAGTTAAAGATGCCCGTGTCGCTCCAGCCGTGCTCATCGTCGCCGATGAGCGTGCGCTTGGGATCGGCCGAGAGAGTCGTCTTGCCCGTGCCGCTGAGACCGAAGAAGATGGCCGTGTCACCCTCCGGCCCGATATTGGCCGAGCAATGCATGGGCATGACTTCGTGGAAAGGCAGCAGGTAGTTCATGGCGGTGAAGATCGACTTCTTCATCTCACCGGCGTACTCGGTGCCGCCGATCAGCACCAGTTTCTCGGCGAAGTTGACCAGGATGAAGACATCTGAGTTGGTTTCGTCGTAGTCAGGCGAGGCATGGAAGCCAGGACAGTCGATGACGACGAACTCAGGGCGATGCGACTCCAGTTCCTCCGGCGTAGCCTGGATGAACATGTTGTGCACGAACAGGCTATGCCAGGCATACTGCGTGATGATGCGGACCGGCATACGGTACTTGGGGTCGGCACCAACCCAGCAATCCTGAACAAAGACGTCCTTGCCCTGGAGATAGGAAGTCAGACGGCGGTGCAATTCGTCGAAGCGCTCTAATTTGAAAGGCTTGTTGACCTTGCCCCACCAGATGAATGCATCGCTGGTCGGTTCCTTGACGACGAACTTATCGTTGGGCGAGCGGCCGGTGAACTGGCCAGTGCGCACGACGAGCGGACCAAGGTGAGAGACGATGCCCTCGTTGCGCTTGATCGCCTCTTCGTAGAGCGCCGGCGTCGATAGGTTCCAGTATGCGGTTTTGACATTCGTAATCCCGTGCGTTTCCAAGCCAACTGGACTGTGCGGACGTGAACTGTACTCTTGCATGGGTAACTTCCAATATCTGATGGCTGCAGGCTTACGTGCGTCTTCCTCCTGCGCTTTTGCGCCTGGATGCAGGACGCCCACTGGTTGTTCATGCCCTCCGATTGTTCAAAATCTAGGACGATTTTGTCAATTCTGAAGCTTTCTGACTATTCTGTAACCCATCATCGGCAATCAAAAACTCCCTGCAGGAAGTTGTTCAGAACTGCAGGGAGTTTTTCGAAAAATGTATCTGTCGCTGTTAGCTTCTTATGCTTTAGCTCCTGCATCCGCTCGGCTTTTAGCCTGAGCAATCGCATAGATCATCAGCCCATAACCACACTTTGCCGCCACATCCGCAATGCTGTAGCCGACCTGGATACCGACCAATACGGAGGCACCAGTGATACCAAACATGGGTAAAAGATAGACAATTGGATAAAAACCCCAGGTCGCCAGCAGGAGCAGACGTGTATTCCGCAACAGAATTTTTACTTCATCCGTTTGGCGATCTACGGCACGCCCAAGTTCACCCCACAGCACCCAAAGAATGTACAAGAACGGAACAGTGCTGATTGCACCCCAGATCGCACGAGTTACCATGTCGGTTGCAACTTCGCCGACATAACCGGTGGCAATCATCAAAACAGCTGCAAGGGACAATCTGGCAGTGAGTCCAAGGCTCTTCTCGCGCGACAATGCCAGTACGGCGACGAGCTCAGCAACCAGCAGAGGAACAGTGAGCAGCCAGTCTACATAGCGATATCCATCGTTGAATGGTTTCCCAGAGGCAACATAAGCGCCATTTTCTAGCGTGAAGGCAGCGCCCCAGCTGTCGAAAATGCGCCAGTAATGATAGCCGGCGACCGCCACGACGACGGCAGACATGACCAAAGCAATGCGGTACTTCTGCCCCACTTGTTCGCGGGCGAGAATGAAGAAGATGAAGCTGCCGAACATGGCCGCCAATGCAAAAGAAAGCATGTTGTAGACCAGGCTGAATTCACCGATCGATAGAGTTGGCATTAGAAGCTCCTTTTGACTTCTACCCTTGACTGATTTCTGCGGTTGTTAAACAATTATTGGGAGAGCGCTGCAAAATGTGGACAACTTCTAGACGGAGCTTATGCCTAGGTCATATAGATGTATGTGATCTTAACTACAATTCGTGCAATTGCAGGCGCCATCCGCGGTGCCGCACCATCGCTGCCTCACCAAGCCCGTCGCCGACATGCACCAACCACGACTCCGTCCACTACAAAACGTGTGTGGTGCGCGCCGGCGACGTAGATATCGCGCGGCCAAGCAACCATACAAACAGCGCCTACTCCACTGGCGCCGTCGTCACGCGGATCGCCTCGTTGTCGCCAGTAACCACGACGAGCTCCGGCGAGAGCGCCAGCCATTGCGCCATGCCTGGCACGTCCAGCAGGGCGAAGTAGGCCTCGCTGCCAAATTCGACGACGGTCGTGGCCATGCCCTCCTCATATGCCTGGTCCACCCACAGCTCCAACACCCCGCCGTCCGGCGCCTGCACCAACGACTGCATCATAAAGGAGTGACCCGCCACAAAACGCGCCTGCACCGGCTGTTCGTGCACGGTCTCAGCCTCTTGCAGCGCACTGCGCGCCTGGCTTGCCTCCACCGCCGCCTCGCCCGCAGCCGGCGCCACAGCCAGTTCCTGTGCCGCAGCCGCACCGCGTTCCAGCATACGCGCACGGTCGAAGAGCGGACTCCCCAGCACGACATCACCGGCCGGTAGCATCAGACCGGGCTCTAGCACGAGGTAGGACGTATAGGGCGTTACAATGGCGTAGCGCAGGCTCAGCTCTATTACCGCCTCTACCAACTCCGGCTGTGGGCCGCTGCGCCGAATCTCCGCCAGCAGGTAGCCGATTTTGCGCGTCGCCCACAGTTGCGCCACAAAATCGTCGCCGCCACGCACCGCAAGTTCCCGGTCTGGGTAGACGAAGAGCCGTTCACTCCCATTGACCTCTCCGGACAACGTCACCTCGACCATGCCCCCCGCACGATAACGACCGGCCACCACCAGTTGCTGCCCTGCAAACAGATCAGGCAGCGGGAAGGGGTAGAGTTCTGCAACGTGCGCAGCTGTCCCGAAATCGACGGCGATGTCGGCCAGCACGGGCATGCTCACCGCGGCATAAAAATTGCTCACCGCTTCGTCGATCGGCTCGGCCGGCTGCACATACTGGCTCCGCCCGCGCAGCTCTGTCGCCAGGGTATCGAGCAGATCGGTGTTCACGTCGTACCCCAAACCAAAGGGGAAAAGCCGCACAGTACGCTCCGCCGGCAAGTTATTCAGCACATTGCGCACGATGGCATCTGCATCCTGCTCGCCCTGCGTGGGCTGGCCATCGGTCAGGAAGATCACGTAGGCCGGGCGACGCTCATCGTCGCTGGTGCCGAGTTGCGCCAGTGCCTCCAGCAGCGCACGGTTGATGTCGGTCGATCCCGACGCACGCTCGTTCGCCAGCCAGTCGAGCGCTGCTGCAGTCGCCACACCGTCCGCCGGCTGCATAGCGCTCTCCCACAGCGAGACACCTGTGCTGAAGGTGATGAGGTTGAAGCGATCCTCGGCGTTGAGATGTTCGACGATGAATCGCACTGCAGCCATCGCCTGCTCCAATTTGGCCCCGCGCATGGAGCCTGACACGTCGAGCACGACAACGATGTCGCGCGCCACCACCGTGTCCGCCATCGCAATACCCGGCGCCGCCAGCAGCACGAAGAAGCCATCCTCGCCTGCCGACTTGTACGACAGCAGCTCCAGGCCAATCGCTCCCTCCGCCACTCCCCAGTACAGATCGAAGTCGCCAGCCGGCTGCTCTGCACTCGCCGTGTAGACGGCTGTGGCGCGATCCTCCGCCGTGCGTTCGATGATGATAGGATAGTTGGGGCTGTAGAGCGTGCGTAAACCAGGTTGATCGCGCAATTCTACGGTGACCGCTACTTCCTCCACTGGCGCAGTGCTGTAGCGCTCCGTGCTCAGCGGGTAGTTGAAATGCAGGAGATCGCCGTCCGGCGCCAGCACCTGCGTATAGCTGAAGTCGACCGTACGCGTCTCGCCGGGCGGAATGGGGAAGACACTCGCCTGAAAGAGGCCGCGGTCGAGATATTCGAGCAGCGCCGGGTCGCGCTGGCTGCGCACAATCTGTTCGTAGATGCGCCGCGCCTCGTCGCGGCCGAGCAGCCTGCCCTCCAGCACCTCGCCGTTGACCGTCATCTGCAAGTCACGGACAGTCGCGTCTTCGGGCAACGGAAAAATGTAGACACCCTCCGCCACACCGCCTGACTGGTTACGGAAAACTTGTGTCACGTGCACCTGCGCCACACGCCCCTCGACAACAGCATCGACGGTGTGCGACGCCACAAGGACAGTGGGTGAGACCTGATACACGAAAACCGGAGAGCCCAACGCTGGCACGCGCGGCTCGCTGGGTTGGGCGAGCGTCGGCGGCGCGCCACACGCCGCAACCAGCACGGCAGTCGCTGCCAGGATACGCAGATGAAGCTGAAACAGTCGCCGGAAGGAACACATAGGGAGCCTCCTAGATCGAACGTCATGTGAGATCGAAGCCAAAATTTTTGGCGGACAGTACCTGCCTGACAACCACGCTGGGAAAATTCTGACTTCTACGTTGCACCGCTCCAGACAAGACCGTGAGTCCTACAGCGGTGACGGCAGCATGCAGCCAAATGTTCCATGCCGTTGCACTCTGCAGTAGCCCCCTGAAGTTCTGAAGGCGCGACATTTGACAGCCCGCTGTGCTCTCGCTATACTCCCTCTATATGATGCGGGTGTAGCTCAACGGCAGAGCGTTTGCTTCCCAAGCAAAATGTTGAGAGTTCGAATCTCTTCACCCGCTCCTTGTTTCCACTGCACAGTGATTGCAAAAATACACAACTCGCTGCCGCTCTGATCGGTCTGACAACCCGGTTCGAGCGGCAGATTTGTTTTGATCTGGGGGCAGTGCAGTTCCTGGCAATTTCTGTGTTGAACAGATTCCCGATCCTTTCCCGTGTGAATTGAAATTTTGCCAGAAAAATCCATTGACAAATATTTTCACAAATGCTATAATTGTGAAAATAAGTTTCACTTTTCGGCTACCATTTTCACCTATGGTCAAATCTATCCGTCATGAGCGTGGCACGCTTGCCGCAATTTCGGACGCGCTGCCAAAGCTAAAGGGTTCGGCGCAGAAAGCGGCACAGTATATCGTCAA
>CAIRNL010000350.1 GCA_903879975.1 uncultured Chloroflexota bacterium
CAGCGCGTCGGGTATATACCGCAGGTGCGTCTACGCTACAGCGGCGCCAGCGCCGACCAGGTCGTGACAGCTTATGAAGACCGTTCCATGACGGAGATGGTCAAGGCACATCTGGGGCCGCTGGGCGGTGCGCTCTGCGACGACGCAACGGCGAAACCTATCACCCTCTATATCAATGCGCCGGCCGAGGGACAGGGCAACGGGCCGGATCAGTGGGCGCTGGCGTTGTCTGCAGAGGAGTTGACTGCACTGCCCCCCGTTTCACAGACCGCACTCGACGCCTATCGCCGATACAGCACCGGCGCCACAACCCTGCGCGAAATGTATACCGTCGGGCGCAACCTGCCCGAGTTCGTGCGAGCGCTGGCACGCGATCTGGCTGCGGGCCACACCTGTGCGGTCGTCGATGTCGCCTTTGTCAATGCGGGCGACCTGGCGTTGGGCGATATCCTGGCGCGCCTGCCGGCGTTGAGCCGGTTGGCGGCCTATGGCGGCTGGAATACAGCAGGAAACACGCTGGGCTGCGTGCTCGCCCATGCAGTAATCCGCCACATCCAGTGTGTTCAGGGTGCTACCCCTGAAGCGCTGGCCGCCCACGCACGCTTTCTCTTCTTGCGTCTCGTCGAGGATTCTCTCTTCATGGCACGGCTGCGCACACAGATCGCCGTGATCGATCTGCCACCACTCGGCCTGCCGATCACGTTGGGATCGCTGGGCGATCATGCCGGCTCCGTGCGGGCGTTGGTGGAAAAGAAACTGGGTGCAGCTGCCACCAATCTGGCCTCCGACTGTTTTGTAGGACGTCCCATCGGCGCCGGTGAGACGGTCATCACCCTAGAGGCATTGGAATTAGTCGATATCGACCTGCCGTGGGGACGCCTCTTCGATCTGACGATGGATGTGCAGGCTCGCTATGTCGTTGCATGAACCGCTCCTGGTCTTCGACATCGGGGGAACCAAAATTGCAGCGGGCGTGCTGGGGCCAGGATTTGCCGTGCTGCAGCGCAGCGAAATTGCTACCGATGCTGCCGATGGTCCCGAACGTGTGGTGGACCGAATCGTCGCCTTGGGGCGCGCAGTGCTTGCCGGCTACGCAGTTGCACATCCGGAGCGCCAGGCGCCACAGCGCGCAGGTGTGGCCAGTGCCGGCCAGATCGACCGGGTAACCGGCACTGTGAGCTATGCGACCTTTCACCTGCCGGGCTGGATTGGCTTTCCACTGGGCCAACGCCTGGCAGACGGCCTGGGGATGCCGGTGGCCGTCGACAATGACGTCAATTGCCACGCGTTGGCAGAGGCCGTTCTCGGTGCTGGGCGGCCGTTCCAGCACTTCCTGCTGGCTGCGGTCGGTACGGGTGTCGGAGGCGGTGTCATCATCGACCGCAAGCTCTACCGTGGGCGGCGCGGTGGGGCGGGTGAAATCGGCCAGATCGCTGTGGTGCCACATGATGGCCGGCCGTGCAGTGATCGGCTGACCGGCTGCCTGGAGGTCTATGCGGCGACGAGTGTCATGGTACAACGCAGCGGATATCCATCGGTACAGGCATTGGCTGCCCACTATGGTGCCGGGGCCTCGGTGTCGGCGGTGGACGAGGCGGCCGACTGGCTCGGTCGCGGTCTGGCGACGATTGCCCAGGTGCTAGCGCCAGAGGCGGTGCTCATCGGTGGCAGCGCTGTGCTGTTGGGTGACCGTTACCTGGCTGCAGTGGCAGCGAGCTGTGCCGAGCACACCCTGCCGTCGCATCGCGAGATTCCCTTGGTGTTCACCCAGTTGGGCGCTGACAGCGGTTTGATCGGTGCTGGACTGGTGGCATTGGAAGGCTGACCCCCTGGCCTGGATGTTGCTGTTGTGAGTCATATCGGTGTGTCGTACGTTTCTGGAACGTTTTTCAAAGGAGACCCATGCTATGTCGGATCAACCAACACGTCAACTGAGTCGCCGCAGTTTCCTCCAGATGGTAGGAGCCAGCGGAGCGGCCATGGCCCTGGCCGCATGTACGGTGCCTGTTGCGCCAGCCGGCGCACCGGCAGGACAAGCTGGCGGCGCACCGGCCGCCGGCAGCGGCCAGGCATTCCTCAACTACTGGACCGGCTGGAGTGGCTTTGAGTTCGACGAACTGCAAAAGCTGGTGGACAAGTTCAACGAGGAGCACGCAGACGAAATCTTCGTCAACATGACGACTGTCTTCGGTCAGTACGAAAAAGTGTTGACGGCAATCGCTGGCGGCAATCCGCCGGATGTTGTCTCGGCTGTCTGGCTCCGTGAGCTCGTGTCCATGGCGGCACGCGGCGGCCTGCAACCCGTGACCGGCTACGCAGAAGCTGCCGGGATCGACGGCAAGGACTACTTCCCACAGTTCTGGGATGCGTGGTGGCATGACGGCAAACTGTGGGGTATGATGATCACCTCCAACTCCCAGGTCCTCGCCTATCAGCCAGCGCTCTTGGAGGAAGTTGGCGCCGATCCAGCCAATCCGCCAAAGTCCACGGTGGACCTCGATCTGGTGGCTCAGAGCTTGGAAAAAGTAGATGCCAGCGGCAACATCGAACGCGTCGGTTTGCTGCCAGCCGGTCTGACCTGGTGGGGACGCGTGTTCGGCGGCAGCTTCTTCAACGCTGAGAACCAGACGATTACAGCGAACGATCCGAAGGTCGTGGCGGCGTTGGAGTGGGAAGCTTCCTATCGCCAGCGTCTGACTCCCGCAGCCGTGGCGGCGTTCCAGAGCGGCTTCGGCGACTATATGAGCACACAGAATTCCTTCTTTGTTGGCAAGGAGGCGATGACACAGGTTGGGGAGTGGTTCATCCAGTTCCAGAAGAAATTTGCGCCCGACCTGGTGATGGAATTCATGCCGGCGCCCTATCCGGAGGGTGGCAACGACAATACCACCACCTTTGACGGCAGCGTCTTTACAATCCCGACGGGTGTCCAGGCGCCCGATGCATCGTGGGAATTCATTCGCTGGCTGAGCGAACCGCAGAACATGGGTGATTTCTGCTTCAACATTCAGAATGTGCCGCCTAAGTTGGCCCCAGCCTCGGAAGAACGCTTCGTCAGTGACCCACGCTTCCAGTTGGCGGTCAATCTGCTCAACGGACCCCACGCCTTTGGGCCTGACAAGATGCCAGTCAACAGCTTGCTCTTCTCGCGTCTGGCAGAAGCGGAGAGCGCCGTCTTCAACGGTCAGATGACTGCCCAGGCGGCACTGGATCAAGTGACGGCTGAAGTGCAGGCAGAACTCGACAAGGTACTGCAACGCGGATAAAAGGCACAGGGCGATCCTACAATCGCCCTGTGTTCACCCGCTTCCGGGAAGCTTCTAGCTTTCCGGAAGCGGGCTGTCGACTGCAGGCGTTCTCCGGGAGATTCAGCAGTATGTCAATTGCCACCAAATCATCACCGGCGCGCTGGAGCGCCCGCAAGACGCGTTCGTTACTGACCGGTCTGGCCTTCATATCGCCGGCGCTCATCGGCTTCGTTGCCTTTGCGGCGTGGCCGATTGTGCAGTCGCTCTACTACAGCTTTACCGACTACAACATTTTCCAGCCACCCTACTTTATTGGCCTGGGCAACTACCAGGAGCTGGTCAACGACCGCGTCTACCGGATTGCGCTGGTCAATACCTTTTACATGGTCTTCATCGGCCTGCCAATCCACCTAGTTTTCAACTTTTTTATGGCGTTACTGCTGGCGACGCAGATTCGCGGTCTGTCGATCTACCGCACAATCTTTTATCTCCCTTCGATCACACCGGTCGTGGCTTCGACGATTGTGTGGCTGTGGCTCTTCAACGGGCAATACGGCATTCTCAACGAGATATTAGGCTGGTTTGGCTTGCCCAAGATCGGCTGGCTGACCGATCCACGCTTCACGAAGCCGTCACTGATTTTTATGGGCATGTGGTTCGGCGGCAATACGATTTTGATCTACCTGGCCGGCTTGCGCGACGTGCCAGTCTCGCTGCTGGAGGCCGCTGAACTCGACGGTGCCAACGCGCTGCGCAAAACCTGGCATGTCACCCTGCCGATGATCAGCCCCGTGATCTTCTATACCCTGATCATCAATGTCATCGGATATTTCCAGTACTTCACCGAGGCCTGGGTGTTGACAGCGACGCGCGACGGAGCGGCAGGTGGCCCGCTCAACTCGATGCTCTTCTACGCAATGTACCTCTATCAGTCTGCCTTTCAGTTGTTCAAGATGGGCTACGCCAGCGCGCAGGCGTGGGTGCTCTTTGCCATCGTATTGATTGCCACCGGGCTGCTCTTTCGCTTCTCTGGGTGGGTCTACTATCGTTCCGAGGAATAGATCATGAGTGCGAGTGCACCCTTGTCACGTACAACGAACAGCGGAATCCAGCCACGTGGGTTGAGTAGCCGGCGCAACCAGAGTCGTTTGATGAAGGCGCTGGCCTATCTGGTTGCCTCCTTCGTGGCGGTGGCATTTATCTTCCCTCTCTACTGGATGGTCACGACCTCACTCAAGACCGATGTCGAGATCTTCATGGTGCCGCCGACTCTGATACCTCTTGACCCGCAGTGGCAGAACTACCCGGCTTCGACGCAGTATATTCCCTTCTGGCAGTATATGTTCAACACACTCGTGATCTGCGCATTGACGATTATCGGCACAGTGATCTCGTGCTCGCTGATCGCCTATGGCTTTGCGCGTGTTCGTTGGCCAGGGCGTAACGTCGTCTTTATCATCTATCTGAGCACGATTATGCTGCCGGCACAGGTCACCATGATCCCCCTCTACATCGTCTTTCGACAGATTGGCTGGGTCGGTACACTGTGGCCGCTGGTAGTGCCGGCGTTCTTCGGCAACGCACTGTACGTCTTCTTGCTGCGTCAATTTTTTATGACGATCCCCAATGAATTGACCGACGCTGCGCGTATCGATGGCGCCAACGAGCTGGGTATTTTTTGGCGGATCATGCTGCCGCTTCTGAAGCCGGCACTGGCAACTGTTGCCTTATTCACCTTTGTTGCCACCTATCGGGATTTTCTGGGGCCATTGATCTATCTCACCGAGCAGAATCAGTGGACGATCTCGCTGGGTCTCAAGATGTTCCAGAACATGTATGGCGCCCAATGGCAGCTGATGATGGCGGCAGCGACGCTGACGATGATTCCCACCGTGATTTTGTTCTTTCTCACGCAGCGCACCTTTATCGAAGGCATCGCGCTCACCGGCATCAAAGGTTAGAAAAGAGAATTGTATGGCCAAGTTGCGCGTTGCTGTCATCGGGGCAGGTGGTATTGGCGGCACTCACTTGCGCGCGTATGCTGCCTGGCCAGAACTCTGTGAACTTGTCGGCGTGGCCGACATCGACATCGAGATGGCGCGAGCCAAGGCGGCCCCCTACGCCATTCCGGCCTATGCGGACGTACAAGCCATGCTCGATGCGTGCCAGCCGGATGGTGTCAGCATTTGTACGCCACCGAAGTTGCACCTGCCGATTGCTGTAGAGGTGGCGCGTCGCCACATCGCCTGCCTCTGTGAGAAACCGCCGGCACGCACTGTCGCAGAGACGGAAGCGATCGTCGCCGCCTTTGCTGAGGGGGGCGCCGTCCTGCAATTTGCCTTTTGCCATCGTTTTCATGAACCGGTGCGCCAGGTACAGGAACTGATCTCAGCTGGAAAGCTTGGCAAGATCGTCCAGATTTACAATCGTTTCGGCTTCCGCTTCGATCGCGCTGCCACCTCATGGTTTACGGACGGCGACATGGCTGGCGGCGGTGTTCTGATCGATACGCTGGTGCACAGTATCGACATCTTTCGTGTGCTGGCAGGCGAGGTCACAGGGGTCAATGCGGCGATATCGACCACTCTGCCCGTTGCAGTGGAGGATAGTGCTTCGATTCAGGTGGTGAGCGAGCGCAGCGTTATTGGCTCGCTGAACTGCAGCTGGGTGACCCCAGTCTCTGAAGCGGAGATCCGCATATGGGGCACCGAAGGCGAAGCGATCATCGACTATGCAACGACGACTGGTGCCCGCTATCGTCTGGTCGGGGACAGCGAGTGGACCGTGTCACCCTTTGATGGCCCCGATCGCTTCGTGCTCCAGGCCGAGAGCTTTCTTCGATGCGTACAAAGTGGCCAACAACCAAACGCCGACGGGCGGGAAGGCATTGCTGTGATGCGTGTCATCGAAGAAGCCTACCGCTCGGCATTTCACAACGAGAAGTAGGAGTCTAGCATGAAACTCAGTATCAGTATGTGGAGCGTTGTCTCCGCCGTGCGCAAGGGGAAGATCGACCTGCCCGGCTTTGTCGAATTCGCAGCACAACAGCAAGAGAATGGTGCGCAGGGGGTCGAATTGCTCGATTACTTCTGGAGCGATCGGGATGCCGAGATTCCCAAGGTCATGCGCCAGATTCGCAATGCCGGTCTGGAGTTGGCTGTGTACTCCATCGGCAACGACTTTTTTCAACCAGAGCGCGGCGCATGGGAGAAACAGTTGGCGGACGTCAAGACAGGCGTCGAGATAGCCGATCGTCTTCATGTCCGCACGCTGCGCGTCTTTAGCGGCAACGCCAAGCCGGGCTATGCTTTCGAGGACGGCCTGGCCTGGATCGTGGATGGCCTGGCGGCGGCGGCCG
>CAIRNL010000351.1 GCA_903879975.1 uncultured Chloroflexota bacterium
ACGGTCAACAAGTTGCCTGACGTGGAGTGGTCCGTACTGACCGTGCCTGTTCAGACGTGCATTGCCGAGTATCTATCATCCATCATTCGCTGAATCTGCGCGCCCGTGCGTCGGGTGGCGGCAACGATTCGCTAACCAGAGGAACCCGCTTATGCACGGCGTCGTCGACCCTGTCATGGTGGCAAGTGAGAACGGCCGACGCGGCATGATGGCCGCAATGGCCTTACTGCGCACGGGCGGCAGTGCGCTGGATGCCGTCGAACTGGCGAGCCGCATCGTCGAAGACGATCCAGAGGATCATAGCGTCGGCTATGGCGGGCTGCCCAACGTGTTGGGCGAGGTCGAACTGGATGCCAGCATCATGGACGGGCGCACCTTGCAGGCGGGTGCAGTGGCAGGGGTGCAGGGGTACGGCAAAGCCATCACCCTGGCACGCCAGGTGATGGAACAGACGCCACATGTGCTCATCGTGGCGCGCGGGGCCGAGCGGCTGGCCGCAGAGTTAGGCGAGCAGCCGCAGGAGCAGCGTACGGAGGAGGCGTTGCGGCGCTGGCGCGAGCGCTTCGCTGAGCGTGGCTTTGAGCCAGGCGGCAGCGACACCCTGCGCGGCGTGGCGCGCGCACTCACTCGTCCCATAAACCTGCAGGACAAGCACGACAAGGCCGCACGGGTCGACACATTGGGCACCGTCAACTTCATTGCGCTCGATGCCCACGGCAACCTGGCGTCCGCTGTGAGCACCAGCGGAATCGGATGGAAGTATCCTGGACGTGTGGGCGACAGCCCACTCATTGGTGCTGGCAACTACTGCGACAACCGCTACGGTGCAGCTGCGTGCACGGGCATGGGCGAGTTGGCGATCCGCGTCGCAACAGCACGCAGCCTGGTGCTCTACCTCAAGTTTGGCATGACATTGACCGAGGCAGGCCGAGAAGCGCTGCGCGATCTGGCTGGACTGGCCTCCGCCGAAGGACAGTACATGAACATCGTTGCGCTGACGCCTGCTGGCGAGCCTGCCGGCTTCACCACAGTGCCGGGCAAGCAATATCTCTTCCAACGCGCCGCAATGGACGAGCCGGCACTAGCCGACCGCCTGATGTTGGAATAACAGCAGGGAAGAAGGAGCCGCGGTGATGGCCACGCTCGTCAAGATGCCGCAATTGGGCGAAAGTGTCGTCGAAGGCACCGTTGTCCGCTGGCTCAAAGCACCGGGCGACGCGGTTGCCAAGCACGAGCCACTGCTGGAGATCAGCACCGATAAAATCGACACGGAAGTACCAGCGCCGGCAGATGGCGTTCTGCTGGAAATTCTTGTTACGGAGGGGATGACCGTTGCCGCCGGCACGCAGCTGGCTACCATCGGCGCACCGGGCACAGCGCCGGCACAGATCCCAACTCCTGGACAGCCCCCCCAAGAGGGCAAGCCGACCGCCACCCAGCCGGCAGAGCGAGCGACCGGTCGAGCCTTCATCAGCCCGGTGGTGGCGCGCATGGCTGCCGAGCATGGCGTCGATCTGGCCCAGGTCAAAGGCACTGGGCTGGGTGGCCGCATCACCAAGAAAGATATGGAAGCTTTTCTGGCTGCCGCTTCGACAACAGCAGTCGCACCGGCACAAGTCACCGCCCTCTCTGCCGGTGTGGAAACTGGCGCAGAGGATGTGCTTCAGCCGCTCACGACGATGCGGCGGGCGCTTGCCCAGCACATGGTGCAGAGCAAGCATTCCAGCCCGCATGTCACCACGATCATGGAAGCAGACATGACGAGGGTTGTCCGTCACCGGGAGTCGAACAAGCGTACGCTGACGCTTGACGGTGAGACGCTGACCTACACGCCCTACTTCGTGGCGGCGATCGTTGCGGGCTTGCGCGCAGCGCCGGAGGCCAACAGCCGCTTCACGAACGAGGGCATCCTGCTGTTGCGGCACATTCACGTGGGCATTGCGGTAGCGGTCGAGGGCGGCCTTTTCGTGCCAGTCATCCGCAACGCCGACGCGCTGAGCCTTGCCGGGCTGGCGCGCGCAGTCAATGACCTGGCGCGCCGGGCGCGGGCCAGCCAACTTTTACCTGCCGAGATCCAGGGTGGTACCTTTACCCTGACGAACCACGGTACTGGCGGCAGCCTGATCGGCACGCCCATCATCCACCAGCCGCAGAGCGGCATTTTAGGTGCCGGGGCCATCGTCAAGCGGCCAGTGGTGCGCAGCACAGCCCATTCGCTGCTGCCGCACGCCGACGATACTATCGCCATCCGCCCCATGTGCTATCTCAGCTATACTTTCGACCACCGCGTCCTGGACGGCGCTCAGGCCGACAGGTTCCTGGCCGCGGTCCAGGCGAAACTGGAGAATTGGGACAGTTGATCGCAGGGGACTTGTGCTATGCTGGACAAAGCGGATTCTGAGCAATTCCGCAAATTCAAATCAAAATGTGAGGGAGAAAAATCATGGCCGGTCACGGTTATCAATATGATGTGGTGGTGGTGGGCAGCGGACCGGGCGGCTACGTGGCCGCAATTCGCTCGGCACAACTCGGCCTGAAAACAGCAATCATAGAGCGCGAGAGCCTCGGTGGCGTCTGCCTGAACTGGGGCTGCATCCCCACCAAGGCGCTCATTCACAACGCCGAGATGTTGGAGGAACTGCACAATGCAGCCGACTACGGCTTCAGCTTCGACAACTTAAAGGTGGATTTCGGCAAAGCCGTCAAGCGCAGCCGCGATATCGTCTCGCGCCAGACCAAAGGCGTGGGTTTCCTGATGAAAAAGAACAAGATCGACGTCATCGAGGGGCACGGCACCTTCGTCGACGCGCACACGCTCGCCGTGATACCGTCGGAATTCAAGCAGGATGCCAAAGAGCAGCAGGTGACCTCTGCTCACTTCGTGGTTGCTACCGGGGCGCGGGCGCGCAGCCTGCCGGGCACCACCATCGACGGTGACCGGATCATCCAATATCGCGATGCCGTCGTCATGACAGAAGTGCCCAAGAAACTCATCGTCGTGGGTTCGGGTGCCATCGGCATGGAATTCAGCTATGTCTACAGCACCTATGGCGCCGAGGTCACGGTCATTGAAATGTTGGACCAGATTCTGCCGCTGGAAGACCCTGAGATTTCGGCCGAAGTGCAGAAGGCAGTCAACAAAAAAGGAATCAAGACCCTCACCAGCACGCGCACAGAGAAGGTTGAAATTGGCGATGGTGGGGTGACGGTCACAGTCAAGAATCTCCAAAGTAACGAGGTGCAGACACTCACAGCGGACCGTGTGTTGATGGCCGTCGGCGTGCAACCCAATACCGACCGCGTGGCACTGGAGGCAGCGGGGGTCAAGCTCGACCCGCGCGGCTTCATCGAGATCGACGATGTCATGCGAACGAGCGCGCCGAATATCTATGCCATCGGCGATTGTACGGGCAAGCTTGCGCTGGCGCATGTCGCCAGTGCAATGGCCATTGTGGCAGCTGAGAGCATCGCTGGCGTGCCGACCCTGCCAATCCCGGCAGATCGCTACACGTTTATGCCGCGCTGCACCTACTGCGAGCCGCAGGTGGCAAGCATGGGCTATACCGAGGCGCAAGCTAAGGAAAAGGGTTTCGACATCAAGGTCGGCAAATTCCCCTTCATGCCCAACGGCAAGGCACAGGCGCTCAATGCCAAAGTCGGCTTTGTCAAGATCATTACCGATGCCAAGTATGGCGAAATCTTAGGGGCGCACCTGGTTGGACCGAGTGTCACTGAGTTGCTGCCGGAGTTGAGCCTGGCACAGATGATGGAAATCACGCCGGCCGAGATTTCCCGCAACGTTCACGCCCACCCGACGCTGAGTGAGGTGTTGATGGAGGCGGCGCATGCAGTCGAGGGACACCCGATTCATATGTAGAAGAGAGACGGCAGCCGATAGTCAATCGCCGATAGTCAATCGCCGATAGTCAGGACGCCCACAGCGGCGCTGCATCGAGCTGGTCGACGATTGGCGGTTGGCCATCCGGCGTTTTTTCAAGTGTGGTAAACATGACACACCGCGAAGATTCCACCGACACATCGCCATTCTTTTCACTCGATATTCCGGTGCGCTTTGTCGAAACCGACCTGATGGGGGTCGTGCATCACAGTG
>CAIRNL010000352.1 GCA_903879975.1 uncultured Chloroflexota bacterium
CCAGACCGGCCGCACGTCTGGGACGAAGACGTTCGAGACGGGATGTACGATCAGGTCGAAAGTGCCGTCTGCAAATATCGACAGATCACGCATGTCCCCCTCGACGGTGGCCAGGTCGAGGCGGTCGCGTCGCGCCACGTGGCGATCCTGCGCTAACTGCTGTGGCGAGTTGTCGAAGACCGTGACGCTCGCACCGGCAGCGGCCAGGATCGGCCCCTGCTGGCCGCCGCCACTGGCCAGACAGAGCACCGCTGCCCCGGCCAGCGCCGGGAACCAGGCACGCGGTACCGCTGCCGTGGGCGTCAGTACGATCGACCACGACCCACTGCGCGCAGCAGCGATCGCCGCCGGCGCAACCGGCCGCGTCCAGCGGCTCGAGCGCTCGACTGCTTTGTCCCAGGCCAGGGCGTTGTAGCGGCGAAGGTCAGAGAGATCCATCAGCTGTGATTCGGTCCAGCATACTGGTGTCGACTGCCCGCAGATACTGGGCGCACTCTTCGGGCAGCGATGGGTTGATATAGATGCCGCTGCCCAGTTCAAAACCGGCCACCAGCGAAATGCGCGGCACGATAGTAACGTACCAGTGTAGATAGGGCGATCCCAGGTCGCGCACCGGCGCGCTGCGGATCACGTAGTTGAAATCTGGGTTGTTGAGCCCGACATACATCCTGCGCACCACGGCATGCACGATCTCACCGAGATCGTCGATCTCGGTCATGTCGGCATGGAAGAAGGACGCAACATGATGGGTAGGCAAAATCCAGATATGGAACGGCGACACCGAGGCGTATGGCGCAAAGGCCACGAAGTGCTCGCTCTCCAGGATCAGGCGCCGGCCGTCAACACGCTCGTGCTGGATCATTTCGCAGTAGGCGCACTTGCCAACCTCGTCGAAATGCATGCGTGCCTGGTCGGTTCGTACGCGCACCTCATTGGGCACCATGGGCAGCGCCATCATCTGTGCATGCGGGTGGCGCAACGATGCACCTGCCTGGCGGCCGTGATTCTTGAAGAAGAGGATGTACTCGATGCGCGGATCGCGCTGGATCGCCCAGGCACGGTCAATGAACGCACGGAACGTGCGGGCGATTGCGGCCGGCGTCTGCAAGGCCATGCAGGTGTTGTGCAGCGGGGATTCGACGATGACTTCGTGGTAGCCGGCGCCGGAGATGCGCCGTACGAGCCCATTGTATTCGCGATCCAACGCCACCGCCTCGCTGAGTGCAGGGTAGCGGTTGCCGACGATGCGCACCTGCCAGGGGCCGGCCTCCGGCACGCGCGCAACTTCCAGGTCGATTTCTTCGTTTCCGGGGCAGAACGGGCAGTTCGCCTCCCACGCCGGCTCTTCGCTCCATGCCAGCGGCCCCAGTCCGGCAAACTCATGCGGCCGCTTGGCGCGTTCGGACGCAATCAGCACCCACTCTTTGGTGGCAAGATTCTGGCGTAACTCGGACATACAGCCAATCCAGTTCAGGCGGTTGACAGGGGATTATATCTGCGCAAGGGCCTGCGCCAGGTCTGCGATCAGGTCGTCGGTATCCTCGATACCGATGCACAGCCGCACCAACTCGTCACGGATGCCCAGTGCCAGGCGTTCCTCCGGCGCTACGTTGGCGTAACCCATGACCGCCAACGGGCTGACCATACTCTCAACGCCGCCCAGGCTTGGCCCGATAGTTGGGATGTGCAGCGCATCGATGAAGCGGTGGGCACGCGCAACGTCGCCGTCGATCTCGAAGCTGACGACACCGCCGCCGCCGCGCAGGGTCGCCCGGGCTACAACGTGATCGGGGTGGCTCTCCAGGCCTGGATACCACACGCGCCGGACGTTGGCATGATTTTCCAGGAAACGGGCGACGGCCAGCCCGCTGGTATTCTGACGCTCGACGCGCAGCGCCAGCGTTTTGATGCCACGAAGGATCAGATAGGCTGTTTGCGGTGCAACGATGTTGCCCAACAACCCTTGCATCTGGCGCAGCGGCGTCGTGAGATCGTAGCGCCCGGCCACGGCACCCGCCATGACATCGTTGTGGCCAGCCAGATACTTGGTCAGGCTGTGGATCACCAGGTCTATGCCTAGGCGTAGGGGCTGTAAGTTATACGGGGTCGCAAAGGTCGAGTCGACGACGGTCAGCACGTTGTGGCGCCGCGCCAGCCCAACCAGGCGCTCGAAATCCAGGCAGCGCATGAACGGGTTGGTGGGCGATTCCGAAAAGATGAGCCGTGTCGTCGGGCGCAGAGCTTGCTCGATCGCCCGGTAGTCGCCAAAAGGCGCCAGCGTACACTCGATGCCGTAGCGCTTGAGAAAGCCCTGGCTGAATTCGAGTGTGCTGTGATAGCAGTTGTCCGTCAGGATGAAATGCTGGCCGGGCTGCAGCAGCATCAGCAGCGTTGCCGTCACCGCTGCCATGCCGCTCCCGACGACGATGGCATCTTGTGCTCCCTCCAGCGCAGCGATCTTGGCTTCGACGGCGCGCACCGTCGGGTTGCCGTAGCGGCCGTATTCCTCGCGTTCCGCTTCGCTCCAGAAGTTTCGTTCTTCCGCGTAGGTGACCAGATCGTCGGTCGTGTCGAAGGTGTAGACCGCTGTCTGCACAATCGGCACGGTGAGGCTGTTATGCGATCGAAACGGGCGCTCACCGGCATGAACCGCCGCAGTGGAACCGGGGCGGCCGGGCTGGATCGATTCGTCCGTTGTAGAGCGGTTGGGCATCAATCAATCTTTCCGTTGAAAAGCCGGCTTGCACACTTTGGATTGCAACGTAAACAGCATAGCAGAGGGGCATACACTCCGCAAATAAGCGCCGGAATTCTGAATGTGGCCGGCAGGCTGGCTGAAACGGGCGAATCCTCGAACAAATGGATTGCACGGCACGCGTGAAACAGGCAAACCGTGGTTACAATAGCGGGGTTAGGTCTGTGCTGTAATCGCTTGTCTCGCTTGACCTGATCAGCGCACGTTCTTGCTTCCATGCCGGGTATGCGAGCAGCCAGGTGTACCTTTGCAGCGCAGCGGCCTGCTGCCCATCCATATCGGCACGGAGACGAAAAAAAGGAATTCAATCATGGCAGAACCTTCCTTGAAGGCCAGTGTGCCATCGGCCAAGGCGGCTGTCGCGGGATCGACGTACGCCCTGCCCAACGAGCAGTTGCTGGCAATGTACCGCATGATGTTTCTGATCCGCCGCGTCGAGGAGTCGCTGCTGGAACTTGCCGAATCAGGCAAGATCGGCGGCGCCATGCACACGGCGATCGGCCACGAAGGCGCAGCAGTCGGCATGGCTGCCGCACTGCGCAGGGACGACTACCTGACCTGCACCTACCGTGGCCATCATCATTCCCTGGCGCGCGGCATGGATGCAAAGCGCGCCATCTGTGAGGTGCTGGGCAAGGCGGACGGTTTTGCCAGGGGTAAGGGTGGTTCCATGCACTTTCTCGACCCGTCCCTGGGCCTGATGGGCGCTAACGGCATCGTCGGCGCCCAGGTGCCGCATGCAGCGGGCATGGCCTTGGCCGCAAAGATTCGCGGTGAAGACAAGGTTGCCATCACTTTTTTTGGCGACGGCGCGCTCTATCAGGGCCTCATGCACGAAACCTTCAATATGGCGCAGAAGTGGAAGCTGCCCGTGATCTTCTACTGCGAGAATAACCGCTACTCGGAGATGACGCCCATCGCACGCACTTCGTCGGTCAGCGACATTTATATGTTCGCTCGCGCCTATGGTATGGAGAGTGTGCAGATCGACGGCAATGATGTCGAAGTCGTCTACGATACGGTGCGTCAGGCCGCAGCCCGAGCCCGTGCCGGCGAAGGGCCAACCTTTATCGAGGGCATCACCTACCGCTTGGCTGGCCATATGGCGGGTGATCTGGAAACCTACCGCTCCGCAGAGGAGATCAACATGCAGCGTGCCTACGAGCCGCTGGCCCAGCTTGCCCAGAAATTGCTGGAGCGTGGTGTCGAGCAGGTGGCCCTGGACCGCATCCGTGCTGAGGTGGAAGAAGAAGTGCAGGCTGACGTTCAGGCCGCACTGGCTGCGCCCTGGCCCGATACTGCTGAAGCCTATACCGACGTCTACAAGGTGTGACGCCTACAAGGTCTGACGGGACGAGAGAACTTATGCGAAAGACAACCTATATTCAGGCAGTCAACGAGGCCATGCGCGATGAGATGCGCCGCGATGAACGCGTCTTCCTGATCGGGGAAGATATCGGCCACTATGGCGGCCTCTTCCGCGTGACGCGCAACATGATGGAAGAGTTCGGCGAACGCCGCGTCATCGATACGCCTATCAGCGAGCAGGGCTTCGTAGGAATGGCCGTCGGCGCAGCGATGACCGGCCTGCGCCCTATCGTCGAACTGATGTACATGGACTTCTACATGGTCTGCGCTGACCAGATTTTCAACCAGGCAGCCAAGATGCACTACATGACAGGCGGCTTGCTGCATGTCCCCATGGTCATCCGTGGCCAGCAGGGGGGCGGTAAGCGCTACGGCTCGCAGCACAGCCAGTGTGTCGAGAGCACCTTTGCCCAGTTCCCTGGCATTAAGGTGGTGGCGCCGGCAACGCCCTATGATGCCAAAGGGCTGCTCGTCGCAGCCATCCGCGACGACAACCCGGTGCTCTTCCTCGAGCATAAGATGCTCTACTTCACGCGCGGCGATATGCCTGACACCGACGAGGACTATACGGTACCCATCGGCAAGGCCGATATCAAGCGCGCAGGCGCCGACTTGACGCTGGTCACCTTCGGCTATACGCTGCTCCAGGCCCAGGAAGCGGCCGAAGAGCTGATGGCCGAGCAGGGCATCGACATCGAGATCGTCGATCTGCGCAGCATTACCCCGCTGGACATGGAGACGGTGTTGATCTCGGTGGCCAAGACGGGACGCCTGCTGGCGGTGCACGAGTCACAGTCCAACTGCGGCATCGGTGCCGAGATCGTGGCGCGCACCTATGAAGAGGCGCCCTATCTGCTCAAGACGCCGGCGCGCCGCCTGGGCATGGCGCCCGCTTCCATCCCGGTGTCCAAGCCGCTGGAAGAGGAACTCCTGCCGTGGAAGAAAAACATCAAGGCTGCTGTCCTGGAAATGATGAGATAGGGGGAATCCATGGCAACCGAAATCAGGCTGCCCGACGCGGGCGCAGGCATTGAAGATGTAACTGTCAGCCGCTGGCGCGTGGCTGTAGGCGATAGCGTGAAGGCCGGCGATGTCATCTTGGAGGTCGCCACTGACAAGGTGGATACAGAAATTGTCGCACCAGCCGACGGTGTGCTGCTCAAGGTCAACTTCCAGGGCGGTGAACTGGCCCCGATCTCCGCA
>CAIRNL010000353.1 GCA_903879975.1 uncultured Chloroflexota bacterium
GTACCGCCCGCATCAGGAATTGCGCCGCCTGGCATGGGGCAGGTTTTGTCGCCGTTGGTGGCGTAGAACCAAGCGCCCCTCATCAGCGCCTGGTAAGCCGTGTTCAACTTACGATAGTCCAGGGTGCGGTCGAAGGCGACGACGACGGCATCGATCCCGGCCGGATCGATCACCTCGCGCGGGTCCTGGCCATCGAGTTCCTCCAGTATGGTGAGACCATGCCCACGCAGTTCGTTGCGCAGACTCGCCTCACCCAGGACGTAGTAACGCAGATCGGGCTGGTGGTGGGCCAGATGATGGCCCAATACGTAGCCTGAGGTGATTACGTCTTCGGCACCAGTCGGGATCCCCAGGCGGGTCAGCTTGGCAGCATAGTTCGTGCGGGGCTCGAGTGGCTTATTGCTGACAAACAGCACACGTTTACCGCACCGGCGCAACTCTGCGATCCCTTCGACGCTGCCGGGCAAGGCAGCATCGCCCAGATAGACCGTACCATCCAAGTCGAAGACGAAACCGTCACACCGGACGCTCATCGACGGATCCCTTTCCAGCCAAAAACGAATGAGAAAATCTATATCGATGTACTGGGGCGGACATTGGCAAAAAAAATTACAAAATGAAATTTCTTGCATGAGCTTATCATGCAAAATCAAATTTGTCAACCCCAATTTTAGTCCTAACCCTATTGACACACCAGTCATACCGTGGTATCTTATATGCAAAAATTTGCAAAATTTAAAATTTCTCCCAAAAAACCATCCAGTCACATCGTGAGGGTAGCCGTATGAATGAACGCGATGATCTGCTGGCGATGGTGGCGAGCCTCTACTACAAATTGAATCAGGGACAGGGGCAGATTGCGCAACGCCTGGGTGTCTCGACGTCCACAGTCTCACGCCTGCTCAAGGAGGCGTGGGAACGCGGGATCATCGACGTTCAGATCCGCGTGCCGATCCTGCGCGATTTCGTGCTCGAGAACGAGATCGTGAATCGCTTTGGCCTGCGAGATGCGCTCGTATTGGTTGGGACCCCAGACGCCGACGAGGCCAGTCTGGTCGCCGCATCCGGCCAGCTCGCAGCAGTCTATCTCCAGCGGATCATCCCCGCCCTTGCACCAGGTTCGTCGATTGGGGTAGCCTGGGGAACCGGCGTGCACGCCACCGTCAGCGCCCTGCCCAACCACTTCGGACACCGAGTGGATGTCGTGCAGTTGATGGGTGGGGTGGGTGCGCTAGTCGTGGATGGACCCGATCTCGCACGGATCGTCGCCGTCAAGCTCGGCGGCCGCCACTACGATCTTCACGCGCCTGTCCTCGTGGAGCGATCGGACGTACGCGCAGTCTTCCTGAGCGAGCCGACTGTGCGCGACGGGATTCGGCGGGCCCGGTCGGTACAGATTGCGATCACCGGCATCGGCAGCGTCGACGAGCGTGACTCCAGCTTCCTGCGCGCCGGGCTGCTGACACGTGTCGATCTCGCCGCGTTACGCAACCGCGGCGCGGTCGGGGAGATGGTGGGCCGATTTTTCGATCGGCACGGCCACACGGATGCACTAGAGATCAACCAACGAGTCATCGGAATCGAACTCGAAGATTTATGTCATATTGCCACGGTCGTGGCCGTGGCACGCGGCCTGAGCAAAGCGCCTGCGATCCTCGGCGCGCTCAACGGGCGTTATCTCAATGTACTGGTGACAGACGACACAACGGCACGAGCGATCCTTGCGCAAGCCGGAGAGGTACCCCTCCGCTCAGCCGCCTGACGAATTCGACCTCCTGGCATCGGGTTGCTGGGCGCTGTTCAGCTACGGCTGCCGCGCTCGACCTGGGGTCAGGATCGCCATTCGGCAAGAGCGCGGTCGATGTCCTCAGGCGTTGTAAAGCCACGCACCGTGCCCAGGAAGGTGCGCACGTCTGGCACGAGGCGGCGCA
>CAIRNL010000354.1 GCA_903879975.1 uncultured Chloroflexota bacterium
ACATCTACCCCAACGCAGCCACGATCAGTACGGGCGAAGCAATCCGCCGCGACCTGCCCCTCAATTTCTTCATGGAGCGCTACACGGAGAGCTACGTCACAGAAATGCAGTCCTTCGTCGCCGCCGTGCGCAACGATACGCCCGTCCCGGTCACCGGCGAAGACGCCCGCGCCGCCACGGCGCTGGCCTTGGCGGCGCGGCGTTCGTTCGACGAGAATCGGCCGGTGAAGATGAGGGGATGAGAGGAATGAGGGGGATGAGTTGAGAACAGGCGATTCTATTCATCCGGTCGCCCCCTGATCTGACCATCCCCCTCATCCGTAGGTTCCGACGATTTTGGAGTGATCAAAGTCGATGATGCCACCACTCATCAGGGCGCTCTCAGACGAGAGGAACCACATCACCAACCCTGCTACGTCGTCCGGGCGTAGAATGCGACCAAAGGGCATACGGGCGTCGGCCAGCACCAACCAGTTTTCGGGGTTGCCCTCCTTGCGCTGCACTGTGTCTTCGTTGGGTGTGCTCATCCAGCCCACGTTGATGCAATTGACGCGGATGCGGTCGGGCGCCAGGACGTTGGCGGCATTCAGGGTCAGCGTCGAGAGCGCACCCTTGGAAGTACTGTAAGGCGTCAGGTTCGGCTGCCCGCCGCGCGCGTTGATGCTGCCGATGTTGACAACGGTGCCCCCGCGTCCCGTACGCCGCATGATCAACGCGGCTTCCTGCATGAGAAAGAAAGGCGCGCGCAGGTTGATGGCCATGATACGATCCCACAATTCGGGCGTCGTGTCGTAGACTGAGCCGCGGTCGGTGGTCGCCGCACAGTTGACCAACCCGTCGACACGGCCAAAACGTTCGTCGGCTGCACGAATGACAGCGCGGCAGTCGTCCACGGCTGTCAGGTCCGCCGGAACATACAGGGTGGGGCAACCGGTCGCGCTGAGTTCATCTGCGACCCGCACGCCGTTATCCTGCCCGCGGCCGCAGATGACGAGACCTGCAGCCTCATGCTGCGCCGCACGACGGGCAATCTCCTCGCCCAGCCCCTGTGTACCCCCCGTCACAACGACGATCATTCCCTCGAGTGTTCGCATAGTAATTTGCCTTTCTATGGGTGGTTGTCGAGAGCAGAGCGACGCACAGTACCGTATCCGGCATGGTCCTGCACGAGAAAGTCGATCCAGCGCGCAGCGAGCGCAGCCGGCGCTTCGATCATCGGGCTGTGTCCGGCGTTGGGCAGCACTTCGAGGTTGTCAGCGCCGGGGATGGCGATGAGCGTACGTGTCGTTGCTGCGCGATCGACGATCTGGTCGAGCGCGCCCCAAACAAGCAGGGTAGGGAGGGTCAACCGACGCGCATCGACAAAACGATTCCACTGCGACAGACTGCGCGCGATCTCCGTGAAAGCGGCCGGCGCCATCCCCATTGCATCCGCTACCAGTTGATCGAACAGGTGCAAGTTGTCCGGATGCGCGTCGTCCAGGCGCAGAGCCGGCATGAGGATACGCAGCGCCTGCGCCAGTAAGTCACGGTCCGTGCGCATCTGTTCAAGGAGCAGATAGCCATCCAGCGGCGTGAAGACACCTTCGACCGGCACCGTATCGACTAAGGTCAGCGTCTCCAGCCGGTAGCCATGTTGCAGCGCATACTCGATGGCCACTGCCCCGCTGCTAGAATGAGCCATGAGATGAAAGCTCTCCCAGCGCAGTGCGTCCACCAAAGCCGCAATGTCTTCAGCCTGCTCCTCCACTGCGTAGCCATCGACAGGTTTGTCGCTCTGACCGCAGCCACGCAGGTCAGGCGATACCGCGTAGATTTCATCGGGCAGGGACGCGCAGAAACGCTCCCACCAGCGCCCCGTACCATAGCTGCCGTGCAACAGCAGGAGCGGAATACCGTCATCTGCGCCTGAGGCGCGGCAGAAAAAGCGCAGCCGCGCAGTCCCTACGTAGAATTCGGCGTCAGGTTTGGCACTCATGCGTGATCAGGAAAAGCGCTTGTTTTCTTCAGCGTCGTCCGGTAAAAACAGCAGCAGCAAGGCGGCGGCAGCAGCTACAGGGCAAGGTCCTGCCACGCGGCCAACTTCCTCCTCGGCAATAATCAAGCCGCCCTGGTTCACCACGCCGTCGGGATCGACCCAGCCCAGCTCACCGCCCTCAAAGAGACCATGGCTGCGCACGGTGCCGTCAACAGTAAAAACCCCCAGTTCACGTTCGTGATGGGCCGTTTTGCGGAAGACCAGGCCGTCAGCAGTCACGCGGCCCACTACGACACCGCCTCCCCAGCGCAGCCGGCAGAGCGCGCCAGACGCATCGACATACCCGACAGCGATTTCGCTGCCATCCGCCGTGCGCTTGTAGATGGTGGTGCGCTCGTCGATCGCCTGGCCGCTCATGCAGCACGCACCACTACGTTGTCGAAAAGAGCCTCCTGGATTGCTCGATTGGCGGCGACGAAGATGGGCGTGGTGACGGTGGCATAGTCCATACTTTCAGCCGCCAGCGGAAAAATCGGCCCTCGCTGCCAGGTAGTTACCAGGCCACCGGCCTCGCTGACAAGCAGGGAAGCCGCCGCCAGGTCCCACACCTTGGGCGTCGTCTCGATGCCGGCCAGCGCGCTGCCGTCAGCCACCTTGCAGAGATGGTAGGCTGCGCTGCCATAGATGCGCGCCTTGAGGGGCAGGCGCACCTCAAAAAATTTGTCTGTGCGGGTGCACTTCATTATCAATAGCTCGTCGTCCGCCAGTTCGTTCTCGGCTGCGTGGATGCGCGCACCGTTGCGCCAGGCGCCGGCACCCGCCGCAGCGGTGAAACGTTCCTGCAGCAT
>CAIRNL010000355.1 GCA_903879975.1 uncultured Chloroflexota bacterium
TCCAGATGTCGTTCAGGCCGCGTTCCTTCTCCGCCAGCGTAAAGGGGCTGTGGTCAGTGGTGATGGCTCGCAGTGAACCGTCCAGTAGACCGGCCCAGAGCGCCGCCTGATCGGCTTCTGTGCGCAGCGGAGGCTTGATCATTGCAAAGGGGCCGAGGCGCTCCATGTCCGCCGCTGTGAAGAGGAGATAATGTGGACAGGTTTCGCCGGTCATCGGCAAGCCTGCTGACTGCGCCGCCTGTAAGGTTGCCAGTGCAGCGGCACAGGAGACATGGGCAATGTGGACATGCGTGTTGACGTCCGCACACATGACGGCCAACTGCGCCACGCTCATCGCCTCCACGACCGGCGGCCGGCTGGCGACGAACGCAGCAGGATCGGTGCGCCCCGTCTGCTTGATGCGCCCCTCGAACAACTGGATCAGCCGCTCGTTCTCTGCATGACAGGAAACCAGTAATCCAGTTTCTTTGACCAGTTCCAACGCCCGATAAATTTCGTCTTCCTTGTCGATGCACAGCCCGAGGAACTCCTCCTCGCGGCCCTTTGGCATGGCATGGGTGAAAATCTTGTAACCACATGCCCCAGCATGGGCCATGCCCAGCACTTCCTCGCGGTCGAGCAGGCCAGGCGCGCCGTAGAGCCCGAAATTGACGTAACTTTCACGCTCGCCCAGGGACTTGCGCATCTCGAAGATCTCTACGCTCGCACAGCACGGGACGCTGATTGGCATTTCCAGCACCGTGGTAACGCCGCCTGCCGCCGCCGCCTGCGTCTCGGTAATAAAGGTGCCGCGTTCGGGGTGGCCAGGAGCGCGCACGTGAAAGTGGATGTCGATGGCGCCCGGCATGATCAAACAGCCGTCGGCAGCGATCTCATGGCGCGCAGTAGGCAGGCTACCGGTCGCCGCAATTGCTGCAATGCGCTCTCCTTCGATCCCTAAGTCGGCAGGAAACTTGCCTCGGTCAGTGAGTAAAGTGCCACCTTTGATGGCGATGTCTAGCATGTGTCAAACCTCAATGGGGAGAAAACTTCACGCAAGTAACATCTCTTCGGCAAATTGTCGTAGAATATGATAGGTGGTCGCCAGATCCGCAATGTCGACAAACTCGTCGGTCGAATGGGCTACCTGATAGGTACCCGGCCCGAAAACGATGATGCCTTGCCGGGCCACGCCAACCAGATGTTTGGCATCGCTGCCGGGTAGATAGCCGACAGGCGACGCAGACGTGCCTGTCGCTGCTGCGCTGATGGAGAGGAAGCGCAGCAGCAGGTCGCCGTCGGCCTCCGCCTGAAACCAGTTGCTGACCAGAAAGTCCCCAACACTGTAGCTGCGCTCTGGATCCAACGCTTGGCGCCGTGCTACGATTGTCTGGAGTTCGGCCATGACCGTCTGCGGCTCTTCGCCAGGTACCGTGCGTCGATCGACACGAATCGTACAGGCGTCGGCCACGACGTTGGCACTCACACCGCCCTCGATGACACCGACGTTAATGCTGGCAGGTCCCAAGAGGGGGTGTGGGCGTCGCTCCAGCACCTCTGTCTGGTAACGTTCCAGATCGAGGATGAGATGTGCCATGCCGTTGATGGCATTGCGCCCACGCCAGGGATCGGTGGCGTGGGCCGTGCGGCCGGCCACATGAAAGGCCGCACGCAGTACACCCTTGTGAGCAGTTGCCACGCGATTCCCTGTCTGCTCGCCGACGACAACGAAGTCGCATGGCGGCACGTAGCCCTGCTCGACCAGCCATCGGGTGCCAAGCCGGCCGCCGACTTCTTCTTCGGCTGCGCAGACGACGACAAGCCGACCCTGCATCCGTTCGACCTGTGCGCCAATCGTCGCCGCTGCCAGCAGCATCGCAGCCAGCGGTGCTTTGTCGTCGATGCTGCCTAGCCCGTAGACGTGGCCATCGGCCACTACACCGGCAAACGGATCGACGCTCCAGCGCGCATTCTGCCCCAGCGGTACTGTGTCGATATGTGCATGGTAGAGCAGCGACGGCATATCAGCGCTGCCCAGGGTGCCGACGACGCTCCACGCACGGCTATCAGGCGACACCAAGGTCGTAGTAAAACCGGCGTCGCGCAAGAAGGCTGTGCAGAACTCGGCGATTGCCCGGCAGTCGCCTGGCGGGTTCGGCGATGGAATGCGGATCAGTTGCTGGAGCAGTGCAACCACGTCTTTGGCTGGTGAGTTCATTTGGCAATCAAGTTGTCGACGGTTTGGTCGATCACGCCGAAGAAACAGCACCACTGACCTTCGATGACCGAAGGTCGCGATCTCAACCCGAAGACGACGCCGTCACGTGGCGCAGTCAGTTCAGCGATGACATCGCCGTACAGGTTGTAGATAACGCCCAGCGGCGCACCCTGCGGGATCAGCGTCTCGAAGGGCAGGTCTGGGTTGCCGACGAACATGCCGGTTGCCGGAGCGAGCAGCGCGATCTGGTAGCCCTGCTTCCAAGCCGGCGCATAAGCAGCGCTGCCGTCGATCATGCCGTAGTGGCGCATAACGTTGAGGTAGCTGGCAGCCAAGTCTTCGGCCACGACCTGGAAGTCACGCGTCAGGGTTCGACAGTTGCCGCCCA
>CAIRNL010000356.1 GCA_903879975.1 uncultured Chloroflexota bacterium
GGAAGTAGTCAAAAATGCGGTTGATCAACTCGCGATCGCTGTAACTGCGGTCATATCCTTCGGCATCAAGGCCGTCCATCACGAAGCCCATGGCTACATTCCTCCTATCGTACGCGCTGTGGTTCTGAGGGCTGGGGTATGGGGATCGTATGATCCCCATACCCCAGCCCTCCCAGTCCTCAATGCCTCAAAAATAGCGCGCAAAAATGCGCCGGTAGAGCGAGTTCCGTTCGATCAAGTCTGCATGCGTGCCGCAGTCGACGACGCGTCCCTTGTCGAGCATGACGATCAGGTCGGCGCGACGGATCATCGAGAGGCGGTGGGTGATGAGAAAGGTCGTACGTCCCTCCAGCACTCGGTGGATCGCCTGCTGGATCTTGTCTTCCGTTGCGCTGTCGATAGCGCTGGTCGAGTCATCCAGGATGAGAATACGAGGGTCAGTGAGCAACGCGCGCGCAATCGCCAGGCGCTGACGCTGCCCACCGGACAGCGTCACCCCGCGCTCGCCAATGACAGTGTCGTAGCCGTCCTTGAAGCTCATGATGAAGTCGTGTGCCTGTGCATCTCGGGCTGCCTGAATCACTGCTTCCTCAGTTGCCCTGCTGCCCAGCCCAAAGGCAATGTTCTCTCGGATAGTGCGCGAGAAGAGAAAGACATCTTGCTCAATCGTAGAGACCTGCGAACGCAGCGACGCCATGTTCCAATCGCGCACGTCGACGCTGTCGATCAGGATGTGTCCGCTGCTGACATCGTAGATGCGATTGACCAGCTTCGTCAGCGTCGTCTTGCCAGAACCGGTCTGGCCAACGATGGCAACCGTCTGTCCGGGCTGCACGTGAAAGCTGATTTGCTGCAGCACCCGCACCGTGCTGAAGCCAAAGTCTACCGCTACGAAGCGGATGTCTCCCTGCATCTCGGCGGCATGACCATCCTTGTTCTCATCTAGCTCCGTTTCCTCTTCGATCATCTCCAGGATGCGACGTGCGCCGGCAATGCCGAGTTGAACAAGGGAAAAGGTAAAAATGGAGATGAAGGTTGGAAAGCGCAGAATGCCCATGAGTCCCATGTAGGCCACGAGCTGCCCCACATCGATGGCTCCCTGCTGTAAGAGCGCTAGACTGTGGGCAAAGGCAGCGGTGAGGGCAAAGCCAAAAAACAGGATCGGCAGGTAGCGCGCCTGCACCTGTCCCTCTTTAATGTAAAAATCGCGCACGAGGGCGGCGTTACGTGCAAACTTGCGCTTTTCTTGGGCCTCCTGCGCCGTCGACTTGACGACCTCGACGCCGGAGATGGTCTCATTGAGCCCGGCATTGAGCTCGCCAAAGCGGCCGCGAATCTCTGCTGCGACCGGGTTGAGCCTCCGTGTGTAATCGCGCAGCAGAAAAACAAAGAATCCCAGAAAGATCAACGGCGTGACCAGAAGGCGCACATCGATGAAGCCGATGAAGATCAGCGGGATGAAGATGCTGAGCATAGAGTCCGTGATCAGCGCCACCCCAGGATTGAGCATCGGCTTGAGTTGACGTACATCGTTACTGGCTCGCGCCATGATATCGCCGACCCGCTGGCGATTGTGGAACGTTTGACTCTTGCCCAGCAGGCTGATATACAACTCTTCGCGTGCGTCGCGCTCCGTGCGCTGCGCCAATGTTTCGATGGAAAAGGCGTTCACAATGTCGGTGACGCCGCGCAGCAAAACAGCGCCAAGGATCGCCAGACCAATCAGCAACAGTTGGTTCGGATCGGGCGACGGCTTGAGTACTTCAGTGAAAGCACGCCCCGTGAGGGTCGGTATCAGCGAGAAGAGTGCAGCGGTCAACGTGCTGGCGACCAGAAAAGAGGCAACAAACCCTTTGTAGCGCAGGGCATGAGACAAAATCCAGCGCATCGGGCCACGCCGGTCATACCGGTACTCATTCGCCACGCTGAATTCGCGGCGGGTTGGAAGGGGTTGACTTGTCACGGATGCCTCACTATCGTCATTGCGCCAGGACGAACATATGTTCCGAAATCATACCACCGATTGGGACTGCAATGAAAGCGGTTCCACCTTGATTCTAACGCATTGACGCTGAGCCGGCGTCTATTCCAATGTTGGCATCGTGTCGTTGCTGGCGTACAATCGGAAGATTCTATCTGCTAGAAAATCATATCGCGTCAGAAAGTAAATTCGCATGGCTGCCTATCCAATTCAATCGCTCTTGTCTGCTCGCCAGTTTGTTTCACCGCAACGTGTGGGGGACCAACTCTATTTCATTAGCAATATGTCTGGGCGCCTGTCACTCTATGCCATGCGTGTCAGTGGCAGCGTACCTGAACCGCTGCTTCCACCCGATGTGGCGCTGCCGAATCCGCACCACTTGGAGGGGGTTGTCGTCTACCGCGTGCTGCCTGAACTGGGCAAGATCCTGCTCATGCTGGATCAGGACGGCGACGAGAACTATCAGCCTGTTTTCGTACCCATCGACGGCGGCCTGCCTCTGCCTATTTTCGGCGACCGTTTTGCCGGACAACAAGTGTCCTGTGCCGCGTGTGATGCCGAGCGCAACATTGCGCTGCTCACCGTCGACCCGCGTACCACTCCCCACCATGAAACCTGGCTGGCTGACCTGCGCACCGGCCACCTGACTAGTCTAGGCAGCAGCATCTATGGCAACTTCCCCATTGCACACAATGATGCGTTCGATACGATCGTCCTTGCGGACCAGTACACTTTCGGTGATAGCTGCTGGTATCTCTGGCGCAGAGGTGAGGGCGAACGGCATTTACTTTTTGGGACCCCGATCGACCACCGCGCGGGCAGCACCCCTGTCGAACCGAATGGCCTCGGCTCCGCAGCCATGATCGAAGATGCGGGGTTGCTGTTCATCTCTTCACTCTTCAGCAACCACTACGGCCTGACGTGGCTGTCACTGGACAATCCGAGCGAAGCACGGCAGGTACAGGTACAAGGCACCGTACACAAAGGTGTGGGCGAGATGGTTGACTTGAAGCATGGTCTTGCTGACCGTTATGTCTTAGGCTACAACATTGACGGTGCTTCCTGGGTCTACAGCGGAACCTTTGATCGCGAAAACCTTATGTTCCGCGTCGACCGCACGTTGGTGGGAGAGGGTGAGCTTTCCGCTGGCGTAGTCGAATCGATCGCTGTCGATCCGCCGTCCCATAGCGCTGCACTCTCTTTTTCGACCGCAACATCGCCCTCCCAACTCTACATTTTGTCTGGCGACGACCGCATCGAGCGTCAGACCAACGAGCGCATCCTGGGGATTCCACAGTACCTGCTCTCTGCCGGCGAAGAAGTCTCCTACCACTCGCACGACGGGCTGCGCATCTCCGCGCGCCTCTATCTGCCGGCAGCCGAGCTGGGCTTCACGGGCCGACGACCGGTCATCTTCTACATTCATGGCGGCCCACAGAGCCAGGAGCGCCCGGACTTCACGTGGTTCTCTATGCCGCTCATCCAATTCTTGATCCTCAACGGTTTCGCCGTCTGGGTGCCCAACGTGCGCGGCAGTTCCGGTTATGGCATCTCCTATATGAAGCGTGTCGATCGCGACTGGGGTGGGTTGGACCGGCTCGATCACGTGGCTGCCTTCGAAATGCTGCGCGGTGACGACCGGCTGGACATGAATCGAGCCGGCGTGATGGGACGTTCCTACGGCGGATATATGACGCTCACACTGGCTGGCCGTCATCCCGAGTTGTGGAAAGCGGCATGTGACATGTTCGGCCCGTACAACTTGTTTACTTTCATGGAGCGCCTGCCCGAAACGTGGAAGACCTACTTCTATCGGGCACTAGGCCATCCCGTACACGACCGGGCCTTCCTGACGGAGCGATCGCCGAGCACCTACCTGTCGCAGCTCGCCTGCCCGCTGTTGGTCATTCAAGGCGCCAATGACCCGCGCGTCGTCGAGCGTGAATCGCGCGATGTCGTGGAAGAACTGCGTGTGCAGGGCAAGGCAGTCGAGTACATCGTCTACGCCGATGAAGGACACGATATCATCAAGTATGCAAACAAGGTCGATTGCTACAGCCGCATCACCGATTTCTTCTGTGCGCATCTTACCTCCTAAAGGAAAGGTCGATAGAAACCAGGATTTTGCAAGTTCGCCCTCTCGGCAGCGGCGGTGTCCGAAAATCCTGGTTTCTACCTCTTCTCCCTGTAGGACTCCGCTCCCTCGTCATTCTAGCGGTTCACGAAACAGGTTTCTGCAAGAAACCTGTTTCGTTTTTTATCGAACATACCAAAACAAAAATTTGGTCTAATTATTTGTCGAACTATTGACAATTCATATACCAAACTGCTATTGTGAGCGCGGCACACAAACGCCTGTGACCGGCAAGACATCATAATCAGTTGTCAATTCCCAAGCATCCATGCTGACACGCGACCATGTAGCGGATCAATTGCGCCGGCGCATCGAGTGCGGATCGCTCAAGCCAGACACCTCATTGCCCTCGGAACGCGCCCTGGCGGAAGACCTGGGTGTCAGCCGCATGACCGTCCGTGTGGCCATCGACCAACTTGCTGCAGAAGGGCTGCTGGTTCGCCGCCCCAATCGCCGCACGGTCGTAGCCGGTGACAAGATCAGCCGCAGCGCGTCTTTCATGTCTTTCAGCGAAGAAATGCGCGCCCGAGGGTGGCGCCCCCATTCTGAAATTCGCCAGATGACAGCAACCGTGGCCGATGTCTCGGTCGCCGCGCAACTCAACCTGGAGGTGGGTGCCAAGGTCATTTTTTTGGAGCGATTGCGGTTCGCTGACGACGAACCCCTGGCCTTGGAACGAGTCTACCTACCCTACGGCCGTTTTGCGACGCTCTTGACGCTCAACCTGGCCAGTGAATCGCTCTATGCAGTCATGGAGCGCGAGTTGGGCGTACGGCCTGAACTCGCAGAAGAAAGCGTGGAGGCTGTTCAACTCTCCACAGAAGAAGCCGATATTTTCGGCATTGCCGCGGGTGCACCGGCTCTGCTGACACGTCGCATCACCTGCGACGAACACGGGCTAGTTGTTGAGGTGGCAACAAGTCTTTACCGCGGCGACCGCTATCTCATGGCGCTGGTGCGGCGTCGTTAGGTCGAAAGTGAGCAGCAGAGGATGCAGGGTAAGGCATCAATGAGTTGCAGTGACCGTTGTCACGCATTCATCCAGCAGGTGCAGGGCAGGCTGATCGTCTCGTGCCAGGCGCTGGTGCACGAACCGCTCTTTGGCGCCAGCATTATGGCACGGCTGGCGATTGCGGCCGCACAGGGAGGGGCCGTTGGCATTCGCGCCAACACGCCCGACGACATTCGTGCCATCCGCGCGGCCGTCGACCTGCCCATCATCGGTCTTTACAAGATCAATGTGACAGGATACGATATCTATATCACCCCTACGTTGGCTGCTGCCCGTGAAGTTGCCGCAGCCGGCGCCGATGTGATCGCCATCGACGGAACAGCCCGCCCGAGACCGGAGTTTTCCGACCTGGCCAGCTTCATCGCCGCGATCCATGACACAACCGGGCTGCCGGTGTTAGCCGATATCTCTACCCCCGACGAGGGGCTTGCCGCCCAAATGGCCGGCGCCGATCTGGTGTCGACGACGATGTCCGGCTACACGCCCTATAGCCCACAGCAAGAAAGGCCGGACATTGACCTGGTGGCCACCCTGGCGGCAGTGTTGACTGTGCCGCTACTGGCTGAAGGACGCTACCATGCACCGGAGCAGGTTGTTGCGGCCCTGGCGGCTGGTGCAAGCGCTGTCGTGGTCGGGGGTGCAATCACCCGGCCGCAGGAAATTACCCGGCGCTTTGTGACCGCAATCGAGCGGCAGCAGGGTTGAGGAAGGTACAGATGCCCAAGCCAACTGTCGTCGTCGTTCCCCTGGATGATCGTTCTGTCAACTACGAATGCCTGCAAATCCTGGGCGCAGCTGCAGGCTTCAGCGTGGTCTTGCCGGCCAAAGCCTGGCTTGGTACGCCCTGGCGCGTTGGGGATACAGAGCAGCTGGGCAAGTGGCTGCTCCAGACGGCGCCATCTGCTGACGCGCTGATTGTGGCCGTCGACACATTGGGCTACGGCGGGCTGGTCAACTCGCGGCGCTCTACCGACGCAACCGACGTTGTCATGCAGCGGTTAGATTTGCTGCGAGAGATCAAGCAAGCGCGACCGGAGATGAACGTGCTCGCCTTCAATGTGCTCATGCGCATCACGCGCGGCAACGATGCTGAGGAAGAGAAGGCCTACTGGGCGGACTACGGTGCGCGCATCTTCCGTCTCTCTTACCTGGAAGATCGTGTCGCCATGGCGGTCGCCACACCGGCCGAGGCAGAGGAGATTATTGCTCTGCGCACGGAAATACCGGCCGAGCTGATTCAAGATTTCTTGGCTGGCCGGGATCGCAACCACGCTGTCAACCGTCGAATGGTCGAATGGGCGGCCGCCGCTATTTTTGACTACCTGATCATCCCACAGGATGACACAGTGGACTACGGCTGGAACATTGCCGAAGCGCGGCGGCTGCGGCGCTACGTGAACGAACTGGATGCTGTTGACCGAGTCTCGATCTACCCTGGAACAGACGAGACAGCCATGCTCCTGCTAGCACGCTATGCTGCCCAGCGCGTCGGGTATATACCGCAGGTGCGTCTACGCTACAGCGGCGCCAGCGCCGACCAGGTCGTGACAGCTTATGAAGACCGTTCCATGACGGAGATGGTCAAGGCACATCTGGGGCCGCTGGGCGGTGCGCTCTGCGAC
>CAIRNL010000357.1 GCA_903879975.1 uncultured Chloroflexota bacterium
CACGTGGCGCGACGCGACCGCCTCGACCTGGCCACCGTCGAGGGGGACATGCGTGATCTGTCGATATTTGCAGACGGCACTTTCGACCTGATCGTACATCCCGTCTCGAACGTCTTCGTCCCAGACGTGCGGCCGGTCTGGCGAGAGGCATGGCGCGTGCTGCGGCCGGGCGGGGCGCTACTGGCAGGATTCTGCAACCCAGTTCTCTACATCTTCGACCAGGAACGCCTCGACGACGGGGAGTTGGTTGTCCGCCACAAGATTCCCTACTCTGACCTGAGCAGCCTGACCGACGCCGAGCGGGCGCGCTATATCGATGACATGCAGCCCATGGAATTCGGCCACTCGCTCACGGATCAGATCGGTGGCCAGCTCGATGCAGGTTTCATGCTTGCTGGGTTCTACGAGGATATCTGGCCGGGCACGTTGCTCAACGACTATCTGCCGACCTACATCGCCACACGCGCAATCAAACCGGCGGGCAGCGGATGAACGCCCTGCTGACCGGCGAGTGCCAGGAGCGCACGTCGCCGTTTTTTCAGATCCTGTGACGACAGCTATCATACTAGACACCTGAGATTCGTTGGGCGTCCGTGCGCCGGTCGCTCCGTCCATGTCGATCAGTCGAAACCATTGATTGAATTCAGTCTGCTCACCAGGTCACAAGGGGGAAACAAACGCATGCACTGGCAAGAGTATTTGGCACAAAACAAGGCTGAGTTTGAAGCGCGCCTGCTGGATTTTCTACGGATTCCCAGTATTTCCAGCCTACCAGAACATGTCGGTGATGTCAGGAGAGCCGGCGAATGGGTCATGATGCAGCTGCGCGCTGCAGGCATGGAGCATGTCGAGATAATGGAGACGGGTGGCCATCCGGTCGTCTACGCCGATTGGCTGCATGCGCCCGGCAAGCCAACGGTCATGATCTACGGCCACTTTGACACGCAACCAGTCGATCCGCTGGAACTGTGGGAGAGCCCGCCCTTTGAGCCGGTCGTGAAAGACGGCCGGGTCTACGCGCGCGGGGCTAGCGACGACAAGGGCAACATGCTAGCGCCGGTCATCGCCCTCGAAGCACTGCTCAGGACGAGCCATGTGCTGCCGGTCAACGTCAAGTGTTTCTTCGAGGGGCAGGAGGAGATCGGGAGCCCGACGCTGCCTGATTTCATTGCGGCGCAGCGGGGGAAATTCGCCTGCGACTTCGTGATCAATGCTGACGGCGGCCAGTGGGGCGAAGAGCAGCCGGCACTGCTCGTCGGCCTCAAGGGGCTGACCGCGATCCAGATCGACGTCGTCGGCCCAGCCTATGATGTCCACTCCGGCCTCTACGGCGGCGCCATTCAGAACCCCATCCACGCGCTGTCGGCGATCATCGCCTCCATGCGTGGGGCGGATGGCCGCATTCTGGTCGAGGGTTTCTACGACGACGTGTGGCCGCTGAGCGAGGCTGACCGCGCCGAAATCGATCGCGTCCCCTACAACGAAGAGGAGGTTCGCCAGAAGCTGGGCATCGACGCCTTCTTTGGCGAGCCAGGCTACTCCACCTTAGAGCGATCATGGGCGCGGCCGACGATCGAGGTCAACGGCATATGGGGTGGCTTTCAGGGTGAGGGTGTCAAGACCGTCTTGCCGAGCGAGGCGCACGCCAAGATCACCTGTCGCCTCGTTGCGGACCAAAGCCCGGCGCGCATCACCGAACTGCTGGAAGCACATATTCAGCGTGTGGCGCCGCCCGGGGTGCGCGCCACCGTCTCGATCAAGGAAAATGGCGCGCGCGCCTATCTGATGCCGGGCGATCACCCTGGCAACACTGCTGCGCGCGACATCCTGGTAAAGCTCTATGAGACCGAGCCATTTCTGGCGCGTTCGGGTGGAAGCATCCCTGTCTGCGGTATGTTCCTCGAATTGCTGGGCGTCTACACAGTCGGCTTTGGCTTCGGCCTCAACGACGAGCGACAACACTCGCCGAACGAGTTTTTCCGGTTATCGAGTTTTGAGCGCGGCCAGCAGGGCTACTGCATGTTACTGGAGCGTCTTGCCGAGTAGAGCGGCCCTGCTTCTTGCGCCAGGGCAACGAGAAGAATGGGCAGCGCCGTCGAAGGGCTGGTCGACATCCTGCCAGCAGCAGCGTGCCAAGATTCGCCCACAAACTGAGCGAACGCAAGTAGTTACGGAGGCAACATGAGTACAGCTAAGGCTGGTTCGGAATTAAAAGCAGCTTTTCGTCGCCACCCACTCGATGCGATTTTTGCCCCACACAATGTCGCTGTGATCGGCGCCACGGAAAAGGAAGACAGTGTTGGGCGCACATTACTGTGGAATCTGATCAGCAACCCTTTTGGCGGCACAGTCTTCCCAGTCAACCCCAAACGCAAGAACATTCTCGGCATCCGCGCCTACCCATCGATCCAGGAGGTGCCCGACCAGGTCGACCTGGCCGTTATCGTGACGCCCGCTCCCACCGTACCCAGCGTCATCGCCGAGTGCGTGGATGCAGGCGTCAAGGGTGCGATCATCATCTCAGCGGGTTTCAAGGAGACCGGACCTGAGGGTGCCAGGCTCGAACAGAAGATTCTCGAGCAGGCGCGTGATGCCCAGATGCGCATCATTGGCCCCAACTGCCTGGGCGTCATGAGTCCGCTGACCGGCATCAATGCAACCTTTGCAAAGGGCATGGCCCTTCCCGGCAGCGTCGGCTTCATCAGCCAGAGCGGCGCCCTGTGCACCTCGGTGCTCGACTGGAGTCGCGAGGACAACGTCGGCTTCAGCGCCTTCGTCTCCATCGGCTCCATGCTCGACGTGGACTGGGCAGATCTGCTCTACTACCTGGGGGATGACCAGCGCACCAAGGCCATCGTCATGTACATGGAGACCATCGGGAATGCGCGGCGCTTCCTGTCTGCTGCGCGTGAGGTTGCGCTGGCCAAACCGATCATCGTGATCAAAGCCGGGCGCACAGCTGCGGCCGCCAAGGCAGCGGCATCACACACCGGATCGCTGGCCGGCAGCGACGACGTACTGGACGCTGCGTTCCGCCGCGTCGGCGTCCTACGCGTTGAGCGCATCTCCGACATCTTCTACATGGCCGAGGTGCTCTCGAAGCAGCCGCGCGCGCAAGGACCCAATCTCACCATCGTCACCAATGCCGGTGGTCCCGGCGTGCTGGCAACCGACTCGCTCATCGTCGGCGGCGGCAAGTTGACTGAAATCTCCGCAGCAACGATGGAAGAACTCAATTCCTTCCTGCCAGCAGCCTGGAGCCACAACAATCCCATCGACATACTGGGAGACGCCAGCCCGGAGTTATACGCCAAGACGCTCGAGATTGCGGCCAATGACAAGAACGCCGACGGGCTGCTGGTCATCCTGACACCGCAGGACATGACCGACCCGACGCGCACGGCCGAGCAACTGCGACAGGCAGCGGCCAACCTTGGGCACAAACCGGTTCTCGCCAGTTGGATGGGTGGCGCCGACGTGGCGGCCGGTGTGCGGATTCTGAACCGCGCCCGCATTCCCACGTTTCCTTACCCGGACACGGCGGCACAGGTCTTCAACTACATGTGGCGCTACAGCGACAATCTCAAGGGCATTTATGAGACACCCGCCCTGCCCGTAGCGAGCGAAGCCGAAGCCATGCATCGCAACCGGGCGCGCCACCTCATCGACACCGTGCGCGCGCAGGAACGTACGATCTTGACCGAGTTCGAGTCGAAGCAGATTTTTGCCGCCTACGGCATCCCGACGGTGGAAACACGTCTGGCGGCCACCGTGAAGGAAGCCATCGCCGAGGCCAACGCCATGGGCTATCCGGTCGTGCTGAAACTCCACTCAGAGACGATCACACACAAGTCCGATGTCAAGGGTGTGCAGCTGAACCTGCGCTCAGACGAAGCAGTGCGCACGGCCTTTGAGACGATTCAGGCCGCCGTCAGCGAGATGCATGGCGCACACCACTTCCAGGGCGTGACCGTACAGCCGATGCTCAAGCTGGATGGCTACGAGCTGATCGTCGGCAGCAGCAATGATTCCCAATTTGGGCCAGTCCTGCTCTTCGGCACTGGCGGTGTGCTGGTCGAGGTCTATAAAGACCGAGCGCTTGCGCTGCCGCCGCTGAACACCACGCTGGCGCGACGCATGATGGAACAGACCAAAATCTGGGAGGCGCTGCAAGGCGTACGCGGCCGCAGGGCCGTCGACACTGAGTCGCTGGAGCGGCTCATGGTACGCTTCAGCCAGCTCGTCGTCGAGCAGCGCTGGATCAAGGAGATCGACATCAACCCGCTGCTGGCGTCCCCAGAGCAAATCATCGCGCTCGATGCACGCATCGTGCTGCACGATCCTGGGATGAACGAAAAGGACCTGCCACGTCCGGCCATCCGCCCGCTGCCGACACGCTACAGCGCGCCTTTCACGTGCCAGAACGCAGAGGAAGTCTACATCCGCCCCATCCGCCCAGAAGATGAGCCGATGATGGCCTCCTTCAACCAAACGCTCTCGCCCTACAGCATCTACCTGCGCTACTTTCATCCCGTTTCGCCAGCGCAGTTGATGTCGCACGAGCAGCTTGCCATGCTCTGCTTTGTCGACTACGACCGCCAGATTGCACTGGTGGCGGAACGCAAAGACGAGCGCGGCCACACGCAAATTGTCGGCATGGGCCAGCTGACCAAGCTACAGGGCACCAACGACGGTGAGTTTGCCATCCTGATCAGCGATCAGTTCCAGCGCACCGGCCTGGGCACCGAACTGCTCAGCCGCCTCATCCAGATTGGCCATGACGAGAAGTTGGAGCGCATTGTCGCCGAGATCCTGCCCGAAAACGAAGGCATGCGCCGTATTTGCCAGAAGCTAGGCTTCGAAATGAGCAAGATTCCCGGCAGCAGCGTCATCTTTGCGGAACTTGCGCTGAATGGCGGAGGCGAGAGAGGGTAACCGAGGGTCTCACGGACCCCAGCTCGCCACCTGCTCCCCGCCGAAAGCATAGTCGATCTCCACATCGAGCGAGAGAGGGCGCTGGTTGCTGCCGTCAGCATTCATCACCCACAGCCGCCATGCGCCAGCCTCGTTGTCATCCTGCCGATTACTCAGAAAGACGATCTGGGTGCCATCGGGGCTGAAGGCGGGCGCAACGTTGCTGGGCATCTCATCGACGAGCGTAGTGGCCGGCCGCGTCAGGGCAACCTGACCGCTGCCATCTGGATTGATGGCGAAGATCTCCCACTTGGGTCCCTCCTTGGACTGGTAGACAATTGGCCCCCCATTGGGCGCCCAGTCGGGATCCCAGTCCCAGTTCTCCTGCAAGACAGCGCGCGTCTTACCATCCGGTTTGTCCTGAGTCACCTCGATGCCTGCCTTCGACTGATAGACAATGCCGTCCTCATTCCAATCGGGCGCCGTCGCTGAATCCAAGGCAGGCAGATCGCGATAGTCGCCGCCGCTGGCATTGACGCGGGAAAGACCGTAGTTCGGCAGCTCGACCCGATCGTACTCGCTCAGGATATTTTTCTGGAGAATCTGCGGCGGCACGCCGGGGAAGTTCTGCGAAAGCTGGCGCAGCGTGATACAGCCAAAGAACTCCGTGTCCCAGCACTTGTATTCGCCCAGCAGGCGGCTGAAGACGATCCACTTGCCGTCCGGACTCCACTTGGGTGACGTGACGAACTCACTGCCCTCATGCACGCGTTGCTCGTCGGAGCCGTCGATGTTGATCGTGTAGATGCCGTCGCCAATGCGCACGAAGGCGACCTTACCACCGTCGTTGCTGATAGCCGGGTCAAAGCCGTTAGCCAGGAAACGCACTGCGCCACGCGCCAGATCGTAGACATAGATGCTGCCACGCCCATCCTGGAAGACGAGCGTACCACTCAGGCCAGTGACCTCTGTGCGCGTCGCCGAGCTGACCGGCGCAGGCGCCACGGTTGCAGCAGCAGGCGGCGTCACAGCGGTCGGAGGGGTTTGTAGGGCGGCAGGCGTCACTGAACTGCTCACAACCTCTGTCGAAATAGGCAAGTCGGCCACATCGCCATCGAGGCGAACGAAGGGGGCTGCTACCCAGCCGGCACCTGCAGGCAGGTCCTCGCGCAGGATCAGCAGCCAGCTGTTGTCTTCGCTGCGGCCAGCCACGGGCAGTTCTGCGCCGTCGGCTGCCTTGCCGATGATGCGATAGCCGCTGCCGGCACCCGACCGGATGTTGAGTCGCGCATCCTCGGCGTCGACCACACCAGTCATCGTCGAGCTGGCGAGATCGGCTGCCGGCGCAGCAGCAACCGTTTCCTCAGCCTCACCTGTAGCCGCTGCCGGCTCGGCAGCGGTTGTTTCGGTCACCACAGCATTCTGTGTTATGGCGGGTGCAGCGATCTCGGCCGCTGTAGCCTCTGCACCCGCCCTTCTATTGGGCAGTTTGTCGACGCCAAAGATGACCAGGTCAGCTACCTTCATCCAGCCCTCAGCGCCGTCCAGCGTCGTCACAAACACCCAGGAGCCATCTGCATTGCGCCCATTGGCAGTCACCGCATCGGCGCCCGGCAGCGTCTGCACGACCCTGCCGTCTGGGGCATCGGAGACATCGGCGCCACTCCCCTTGACCACACCAATGATACCGTCAGCCACTGCCAGCGCTGCGGAATCAGCTGCCGCCGCGGGCACTGCAGTGGCAGCTACGGTCGGCATCGGCAGCACGGTCGGCGTCGGCGTTGGGGTCGGTGGCAGCGGCGTGGGCGTCGGAACCTTTGTCGGCGTAGGAGTTGCCTGAGGCTCGCTGACCGGCAGGACGTCGATGCCAAAGACCACCAGGCTGTCGGTTGCCACCCAGCCCTTCCGTCCGCGATCCGCTTCCACCTGGAGATACATGTTGTCTGCGGTGCGGCCCACAACCATCACGACGTCACCAGCCGACAGTTCGGCCGCTGCTTTACCACCCGGCGCGTCCTGTAGTGTTGCCCCATCCAGACCGACGACCGCCATCTTTCCTTCATCCAGGTTGCTCTGCGCTGAGACCGGCGCCAAGTTGAATGACAGCGGGGTAATTGCGATGCCGACTCCCAGCACCAGTGTGAGCAGCCCCATGAGCAGCCGCCCGTTCCACCGTTCCTGCGTATGACGATGATTCATCATGACACTCCACCTATCTATTTTGCCTTGCGATGCAATATTGCATCACAGGATAGCATACACCTGACCCACGCTGCTGACGTAATCTGGCGGGGTGACGACCCAACTCCGCATCATTGTAACGTCGCCATGACAGGGAGGCAGCAATTCTTCTTACGATGGCACGATGTCTGGGGTTGCGTTGGCGCCGCCCTCTGCCCTACAATGACTTCACGCAACTACAGGAGGTAACCATGGCTAGACCATCCGTGACCGTCGGCGCTGCAGCGCCTGCCTTTGAATTGACAGCCCTTGGCTCCAACCGCATTGTCAGCCTGGAGACCTGTCCAGGCACTGCGTTGCTCCTGGCCTTTCATGACCAGAACTCCGTTGCAGCCGTGCAGACGATGCAGGAAACGGTGCGGGCACGCTATTCCGACGCCGCCACCCTGCTGATACCCAGTGTGGTCAACATGAGCGCTGTGCCCGTCTTTCTGCGCTCGCTGGCCGAGCAGGTCATGAAGGGAACCTACGCAAAAGCGGCCGAGGCCATGCCGCCAGGTCTGGACGTCGCCGATTACGTCGTCATCCTGCTCGACTGGGACGGCAAAGTTTCCAAGCGCTACGCCGCGCACAAGATCGCCACGAATCCGTTGCTCACGCTGATCGACAGCCAGGGCATCGTACGCGGCGTCCACCAGGGCGGCGACCTGACGCGGGCAGCACTGGAAATGTTGGAGGGCGTTGTGTCGCCCAGCACTTCCCTCGCGCCGCCTGCCACTTCAGGCTGAAGTCACTCGTCTGCAGATGCCGCCACAGGGGGGGGTATCTTTCCGCCGCCTGATCCCTTCCCCGCCTGGCTTATTACTCACGATACGGAGATCGCGCCGACCACACACGAGCCGCCATCCCGCCGCTGCGCTATGGCCTGGCAGGCCGCCCATAATTCCTCCGCTCCAAGCGACTCAGGGTAGAATAGCCATTCGTATGCATGAAACGGAACGCTCCTGGCCGCGGCGTGAGGCATGGCTGCTGGCCTGCCTCACGCTTGCCGCGCTGGCGCTGCGGCTGTGGGCACTGGGCGACAAGGGCCTGGCCTATGACGAGGCAGCGACCGCGCTGATGGCCCGATCCGCGCCCGCCGAGATCATTGCCTTCCACTGGAACGCGGGCTTCGAGCATCCGCCGCTCTGGCAACTGACGATGGCGGCATGGTCGACGATCTTCGGGCAGCGCGAGGCAATGCTGCGCCTGCTGCCGGCGCTGATGGGTGCGTTGTCCGTGCCGCTGGTGTGGATGTGGGTACGGTGCCTGTGGCCGGGCGAGCGTGCCCTGCGCCTGTGGACAGTTGCGCTCCTGGCGCTGTCACC
>CAIRNL010000358.1 GCA_903879975.1 uncultured Chloroflexota bacterium
ATTCCAGCGCATCCAGCAACTGCATCGCCCATGCCAACACCTGCATCTCTTTGAGGACTTCTCCGCGGCGCTGGCTTTCCTGCAGAATCTCCTGGAGGTCGCGCCCTTCGACAAAATCCATCACCAGGTATTCGCAGCCATCGATGGAGAAGTAATCGGATACCTTGGGCAGGTTGGGATGATCGAGACGGGCCAGGGTGCTCGCCTCGATACGAAACTGCTCGGCGAGTTGCTCCAGGTTTTCGGGCGCCGCCGATGCCGCAGAGAGGGCAGGCAGAATCTCTTTGACGGCACAGACGCGTCCCTCCAGACGCAGGTCATCGGCGCGATAGACTGCGCCCATGCCACCCTGTCCGACGAGTTCCTGGATGCGATAGCGATTGCGGAGGATGGCACCGGTTTCAAGGATGTGCTGCACTTGTCACCAATGGGGAGTTGACTGAATCGTTTTTCCCGTTGCATAAGTCTGGTATAATGATTGCATTCGTGTTTCGGAATGCCATTCCAGATGTCATGTATGCATTATGCGTATACGGCGCGGAGCTGTCAATTGTAGCCTGGACGGTTAGGGAACGAAGCACCTCCAGAGTTTGGGAAAGAGAAAGCCTGAACGGCGCTGTTAGAGAAAACGCCAACTTCGGCCAGGAATATGGGTAGCTAGATAGAGGAGTCCGATGTCAGCCGAGTCAAATCAGGATGCAATGCACGGAACGGAAATTGAGGGGAATCCTAGGCCCAAAGAGAGCGCGATGTTGGTATTGCAGCGTGGTGCGGAGACGGGACGGCGTTGGCCGTTGGACCGCACACGATCGCTTATGATTGGCCGTGACGAGGACTGTGACATCCATCTGCCCGATCGGCAGGTGAGCCGGAACCACGCGCGCATCTACTGGACCGGCGAACAATTCTGCGTAGAGGATCTTGGCAGCAAGAATGGCACGCATGTCAACGGCCAGGAAGTGCAGAGGACTTCGGTTCCCCTTCGGGACGGGGACGAACTGCAAATTGCCCTGCGTTTCAAGCTTGCGTTCGTCGATGCGGGTGCCACGGCCCCTCTTTCGTTGGACAATGACAAGCGCGGGTTGCGTATTGACAAGGAGACACGTCAGGTCTGGGCCAACGGCATCATCATCGACCCGCCGTTGAGCTTGCATCAGTATCGTCTGCTCGAAGTGCTTTGGGATTCGGGCGGCAGCGTTGTGACGCGCGAGCAGATTGTCGAAGCGGTGTGGCCTGAGGCCGCCAGCGAGGGTGTCAGTGAGCAGGCTATCGACGCCCTGGTGCGTCGGCTGCGTGAGCGCATTGAGGAGAGTGACGACGAATTTCGTTACATTATTACGGTACGTGGCCACGGCTTCCGCCTGGAAAATCGATGAGCGTCACGCCGGCGTTTGGACTGTACATTCATATTCCATTCTGCGCACGCAAGTGCCCGTACTGCGATTTCAACACCTACGCTGGGCTGGAATCGCTGCACGACGCTACCGTCGATGCGCTCTGCGCCGAGATGGAGCGTTGGGCAGATTGTCTGGCTGGCCGCACGGTAAGCACTGTCTTCGTGGGCGGCGGTACGCCGACTCTACTGACGGCACCCCAGCTGGAGCGCGTCTTTGCGGCCTTGCATCGTCATTTTACAGTGGCTGCTGGCGCTGAGATCAGCTGCGAAGCCAATCCTGGGACGGTCGACCAGGCCAAGTTCAGAATCTTGCGAGCGTTGGGGGTCAATCGCCTGAGCATGGGCGTGCAGAGTTTTCAGCCCGCCGAGTTGCACTTCCTGGGTCGCATCCATTCGGTCGACGATGTAGGGCATGCACTTGCAACGGCGCGCAAGGCCGGGTTCGACAACATCAACCTGGATTTCATCTTTGGGTTGCCGAGCCAGACGGAGGCCAGCTGGCGCGACACGCTGGACCGAGCCCTGGTGTTGGCGCCGGAACATCTGAGCCTGTACAGCTTGATCGTCGAGCCAAACACGCCGCTCTTTCACTGGGTAGAGAGCGGCAGTGTGCGTGAGCCCGACGAAGACCAGGCTGCGCTGTTCTATGAATATGCAATAGAGCACCTGGCAAGTAGCGGCTATATTCAATATGAGGTTTCTAACTGGGCGCGGCGCACAGGTACATGCAGCAACCATGAGACGCCTGAACTTGCGTGCCGGCACAACCTGATCTACTGGCGCAATGAAGACTACCTGGGGATTGGACCGGGCGCACACAGCCACCTCCGTAGAGTGCAGAATGGCGCCCAGGCAGAGCGGCGTTGGGGTAATCGAAAACCGGTGCCGTCCTATGTCAAGCGAATCCATGCCGGCGACAGCGTTCAGGATTTTGAAGAGCAGATCTCGCTGCTGACAGGCATGGGCGAGACCATGATGCTCGGACTGCGCCTCGTGCGCGAGGGGGTGACGCTTGAGCGCTTCTACGGGCTGCACGGCCGCTCACTGAACGAGGCCTTTGCTGCCGAGTTGGGCTTCCTTTGTCGTGACGGATTGTTGGCTGTCGATGACCGGCGCGTCTGCCTGACGCGGCGCGGTCTAATGGTGGGCAACCAGGTATTTGCCCGATTTTTGCCGGATAACTGAACTGAAAGGCTCTATACATGGCGCGCGCACTCTATCCTGGAACTTTTGATCCTATTCATAACGGACACATCGATATTGCCGTGCGTGCCAGCGTGCTTTTCGACGAAGTGATCGTCGCTGTGTATGACGCTCCCCCCAAGAAATTGCTCTTCGATACTGCTGACCGCTATGCATTGGCGCGGATCGCTTTCGAACATGTTTCCACAATCAAGGTGGTGACCTACGAGGGGTTGACTATTGAGTGCGCGCGCGATCTCAAGGCCGACGTGATCCTGCGCGGCCTGCGCAATGTCGCCGATTTTGAGTATGAGCAGCAGATTGGCTGGGCCAATAGCGAACTGGCGCCGGAAGTCGAATTGTGCTGTCTCTTCTGCAGCAGCGAATATGCCTATCTGAGTGCGACGATTCTCAAAGAGGTGGCCAACCTGGGCGGAGAATGCGGCGCCTGGGCGCCGGCTCACGTGCTGGAGGCCCTCAGCCGGAAACTTGACCGCCCAGTTCGCAACAATGCACCCAAGCTGTACCTGCGCCACGAAGACAAGCTGGTGCATCGGGACTGACAACCACCGGGAGGTATCCTATGGCCATTCTACAGATTATCGACCAACTGGATGCGCTGGTGGAGAACAGCCGGCGTGTGCCGATGTTATCTTTGTGCATGATTGATTATGGTGCGACAAAACAGGCTATCGAACGCCTGCGCGTCAATGTCCCCAGTTCAATTATGGAGAGCGAGCGTATGTTGCAGGAGCGTGACCGGATCCTGGAGGCTGCTGAGGCAGAGGCGACGCACATGCTCGAACATGCCAGGCGCCACGCCAATGAGATGCTCAGCAATGATTCGCTGGTCGCATCTGCCCGCCAGGAAGCCGAGCGTATCGTCATGGATGCCCAGCATACGGCGCAGGTGCGTCGCGACGAGGCCGATCGCTATGCTGCACGCGTCCTCGATGAATTGGCTGAGAAATTGCGCATCATCAGCAAGCAAGTAGATAACGGCCTCGAATTGTTGCGCCAAAATCTCGATCTGGACGGAACCCATGTTGCCGGTGATGAGCGCTCCCGGCGTTGATGCCGGTGCCAGAGCTTTTTCATTGCATCCCTATTCCGTTTGACAGAACGCCTGACGCTGGCTATACTGATCCCCTGTTTCTGGCCCACGCCGATTGACCCGGACGCGGTCATTGGCGGATGGCAATCTGGCTGAACGATCAGGGCCTCCTGAGATACAGGAGGGCGTACATGCAATTCAACGTTGCTCAACTGCTCAAGGAATTGACTGGCGCAACCCGCCGGTACGAATTGGCCGAACCCCTTGGTGGCCTTGATGAGGAACTCAAGTTGCTTGGGCCGCTGGTGGGAAACGTGCAGTTGTTGCGTACCAACAGCGGCGTGCTGGTGACGGGCGAGTTGAGTACAGTTGTGCAGGTAGCCTGCAACCGCTGTCTGGAGCCGATTGCGGCGGCAATTCGTTTCGACCTTGCAGAGAGTTTCCGTCCGCTGACCGAGGTTTATACTGGTCGCTACCTGCGTCCGGATGAGTTCGAAGGATCGGAAGATGAGTTGGATGACGCTGCCCTGCTGATCGATGAGCGGCACATCCTGGACTTGTCGGAGGTTGTGCGGCAGGCAGTATGGCTGGCGTTGCCCATGTATCCGGGATGCAATTGGGAGGGGGCTGGAACTTGTCCGAACCTGAGCAGGCGGATGGCTGAACTGGGTAACCTGGCCGACATTGAACTTTACACCGATGAAGAGGGGCCGCACCAGGAAGACGAGATCGACCCGCGCTGGGCTGCACTGCTCAAGTTGCGCAGCAATGATGACAGCGCATAGTCATGGAGAAATGAAAAGCCGGCAGTGAGGGTTTTTGCCTGTCACTGCATCTTGTACCTGCGGGTAAGGAGTCTGGAAAATGGGACCGCTACCAAAACGAAAATTGAGCAAAGGTCGCCGCGATCGCCGACGCGCCCATGATGCTATCGGCGTGCCGAATCTGGGCGAGTGCGGGAACTGCCACCAGCCCGTGCTGCCGCATCGGGTCTGCCCTCACTGTGGCTATTACAAAGGGCGCCAGGTGTTGAGCCTCAACGCGGACAAACCAGCCAAGAAGTAAGCAACGCAGCGCTGCGAAGGGGATTTGGGAACTTGCCAAATCCCCTTTTTCTTTTGTCTGTTATTGGAGCGCATTGAGATCGAACATGAGCGTATTCCCTTTACTCCTTGCCGCCAGCAACACAGGCTTTCTTTTTCCAGGCCAGGGCAGCCAGCACGCCGGTATGGTTGCGGAACTGGTGGCCACTTACTCTGCTGCCCGCATTGCGCTCGAAGAGGCCGATGATACACTAGGGTTTGCTTTGAGCCGGCTCATGCTCGATGGGCCAGAAGAGGAACTGACTGACACCGTGAATGCGCAGCCTGCTCTGCTGGCCGCCAGTGTTGCCGTCATGGCAGCGCTGAGCGCTGAGATGGGCGAGCGCATGCCGGTTGCGGGCACTGGCAGCTTTGTCGCAGGCCACAGTATGGGGGAGTACTCCGCCTTGGTTGCGGCAGGCAGCCTTTCCTACAGTGATGGGTTGCGTCTTGTCCGCGCACGTGGCCATCTGATGAAAGAAGCGGGTACGCAGGCACCGGGCATGATGGCTGCTGTCCTCGGCTTTGACGAAGCACGCGTGGCGGAACTTTGTGCCGAAATCTCGGCGACCGTCGGTATCGTGCAGATTGCGAACGATAACTGCCCTGGCCAACTTGTGATCTCGGGCGATCGTGCCGGGATGGAAGCGGCCATGGCGGCGTTGACTGCGGCCGGTGCGCGCAAGGTCGTGCCGTTGGCCGTGAGCATTGCTGCGCACAGCCCGCTCATGCATTCTGCAGCGGATGCGTTGCGTGCTGCCATCGCTGCTACCAAGATAGGGGTGCCAGCGGTGCCGGTCATCGGCAACACAACGGCGCAACCGCTGAGAGACGTCGATGCGATTCGCACCGAGCTTGCCGCGCAACTCACTGGCAGCGTGCGTTGGACGGCTTCGGTGCAGGCCATGGTGAATGCTGGTGTCACCACCTTTGTGGAACTGGGTGCCGGTGATGTATTGACCAGTCTTGTCAAGCGCATCGACCGCAGTGCAACGCGCATTGCAGTGAATGAGCCTGATGGCGTGCGCGCCTATGTCGCTATGCTGTCCTGAGCCTGAACCTGAGCCTTTGGATTCGTTTCAAATTTGGCTGAAGCCGGGTATAATGCATCGGGCGTTACGGGGAGGTTGCGTGGCCTGAGCGCTGACCAGATCTGAAGCGTAACGTGCTGCAAGTGTGGCTGTTGAACGGAACAAGGACAGGGGAATCATGGGGTTTGCGAATCGGGTAGCGTTGGTGACAGGTAGCAGCCGTGGTATCGGTGCGGCGATTGCGCTGGAACTGGCGGCTGGCGGCGCCAAGGTCGCTGTGCACTACCGTGGCAACGCAGATGGCGCCAACGCTGTCATGCAGCAGATCACAGGGGCTGGCGGCGCCTGTGCCATTTACCAGGCAGATGTCAGCGACACGGAGCAGGCTGCTGCGCTGGTAAAGCAGGTACAGGCTGACCTGGGTGGCCTGGACATCCTGGTGAACAACGCGGGAACGACGCGCGACACTCTGCTGATGACCATGAAGGAAGACGACTGGGATACGGTGATGAACACCAATTTGCGCAGCGTCTATGCCGTCACAAAGGCGGCAGTGCGCGGGATGGTGCGCCACAAGTGGGGACGCATCATCAATATTACCAGCGTTGTGGGGATCGCCGGGCAGGCGGGACAGGCCAATTACGCGGCGAGCAAGGCCGGTATTATCGGCTTCACCAAGAGCCTTGCACGTGAGGTCGCAGGCCGCAACATCACGGTGAATGCTGTGGCGCCTGGTTTCATCCCTACTGCACTCACCGATGTACTGACAGACGAGCAAAAGAACGCGATTTTATCTAGCACGCCTGTCGGCCGCATGGGAACGCCTGATGAGGTGGCCTGGGCGGTCGCCTTTTTGGCAGACGAACGCTCCAGCTTCATCACGGGGCATGTGCTCAGTGTAGACGGCGGGCTGGTAATGGCGTAGTCGACTGTCTGCGGACAGGAAGTTGAGCGGTACTTTGACTATGATCCCGGCGGCATCGGACAAGGACCCGGCTGCGCAACAGCGGATACCGGCCGGCAACAAGGCGACCAGTCGCAACCATCAGGTACAGATTCTAGACAGGCAACTGGCGCGGCGCCTGGCCGTACAAGCTCTTTTTGAGATAGACAGTGTCGGTCATCTACCGGGTGACGTGGTAGAGGCTCGTCTGGCCAATCCTGATCCAAACGACAACGGCCCAGATCCCCAGATCGCAGTGAGCGACACAGCTTCTGCCTTTCTGCGTTTCCTGGTGGCTGGTGTGATCGCCCACCGCAGTTCGCTCGACGATATGATCGGGCGCTATGCACCGGAATGGCCGGTGAATCAGTTGGCCATCATCGACCGCAACGTTCTACGGCTTGCGCTCTTTGAACTGGGCTGCGGCCAGGTGCAGACGCCTCCGAAAGTCGTGATCAACGAAGCCGTGGAATTGGCCAAACGTTTCGGCAGCGACAACAGCCCGCGATTTGTCAACGGTGTACTGGGTTCGGCGTTGGATGAGGTTCAGAGGAAACCTTTCTGATCATGGACAGTTTCTTTGGCATTGGAATCTTTGAGCTTTTTCTAATCGCAGTGATCGCATTGGTCGTACTTGGACCGGAGCGATTGCCGGGAGCCATGCGCACTGTGGCTGGCTATTTCCGCCAGATTCGCCAGGTCAGTAACGAGTTCACGTCGCAGTTCAGCGAAGAGATCAAAATGCTGGATGAGATGAATCCACGGCGCATCATCAACGATGTGCTCGATCCGAGCAAGACACCTTCGTCCAGCCCCTCCAAGCCGGCGGCAAAGCTGACAACCACCAAGCCGCCGGCTAGCAGCAATGCCGACAAGGGTACTGCCGCCGCTGCAACGGGGGTGAAGAATGCGGCGCAGCCGCTTTCAAGCGAAAAGAACACGATGTTGCCGCCCAAGGATGGCACAGCGTCACAGGGTGCCACCAACAGCGAAACCGTCGAGCGGACCCCGCCGCCTGAAGGGAGCCAACCGGCTGCATCTGTCAAGAGTGCTGCCGGAGCGACTGCGCCAAATTCGCCGGTCGCCGACGCTACCGTTCCTTCCACAGGCAAACCCACCGAACCAAAGGCCGCTGCTTCGGCGGAGGAGTAGCCTTGAGCCAGGTTCATCCCACATACGATCCAATCGACGAAAGCCGCATGACGCTCATGGATCATCTCCGTGAGCTGCGCACGCGTCTGATCTGGGTGGTTGGTGCGCTGGTAGCCGGGACAGCTACCTCTATGCTTTTTGTCAGCCCACTGTTGAAGTTCATTCTTCTGCCTCTCACCGAAGTAGGCGCCCGGCCCATGGCTATTGGCCCGACCGACACCATCAGCGTCTTTTTCAAGGTCAGTTTCACCTGTGGCGCCGTGTTGGGGATGCCGGTCATTGTCTATCATGTTGTTGCGTTCATGTCGCCCGGCCTCTATCCGCATGAGAAGCGCAACCTGATTCTGACTCTGCCTGGCGTCATGCTGCTTTTCGCTATTGGTGCCCTGTTCGCATACTTCATGCTCTTGCCGACTGCAGTTGGCTTTCTGCAGGGCTTTCTGGGCGACATCATTGCCCAGGAATGGACCATCGACCGCTACATTGGTTTCGTCACGCGCATCGTTTTTTGGATTGGTGTGGCGTTCGAGATGCCGTTGGTAATCGCTTTCCTGGCGCGTGCCGGCATCGTCAGTGGCCCGCAGTTGCTCGGCTTCTGGCGGCATGCCATCGTGATCATGGCGATTATAGCCGCAGCGATCACGCCGACCGTGGACCCTGTCAACATGACGCTTGTCATGGCGCCGCTGTTGGTGCTCTATTTTGGCAGCGTAGCGATTGCGTTCGCTATTTACAAGCCACGCGCACCACGCGATTTCTCGCGGGAAGACTTCATTCCCAGAGAGTACCAAGACCGCGATGAGTGAGCGTGACGAGCCATGGATCGTCACGCGTTGATTGCCCGCAAGGACGAAGTGCGCCGGCTCCTTGAGGTTGTCCAGCGCGAGATAGAGCGTGGCCAGGCATTGCCGTCGACCTGGCAGATGCGGCGCCACATGGGCGGTCTTCAACGCCAGGTCGAGCAGCTCATGGCCGAGGAATATGCATTGCGCCTGGCGATCGACCGGGCTGGCTGACCCTGGCGGAAGGAAGCAGTGCGGTGGGTGGCAGAAAAACATCGTGCAGCGCAACGATTTGCGCTGCACGATGTTTTTGGATGGCGGATGGCGTGGGGCCGTGAGTCGACGGGTGCTATGTGCCAGTCGACTGTTTGGCCTTCTCTTCTTCTACAAGCTGGCGGCGCAGCACCTTTCCCACCTGGGTTTTGGGTAGTTCGGTGCGGAACTCAACGAAGGTCGGCACTTTGTAGGGCGCTAGTTTTTCCTTGCAGAAGGAGCGGAGTTCTTCCGCTGTGGCCGACTGGCCTTGTTTGAGTACGACGAAGGCCTTGACCGTCTCGCCGCGTTTGGCGTCCGGAATGCCGACGACGGCTGCTTCCATGACCTTTGCGTGCATGAAGAGCACCTCTTCCACCTCGCGCGGCACGATGTTATACCCGCTGGCGATGATCAGATCCTTCTTGCGGTCGACGATATAGAAATAGCCTTCCTCGTCCATCTTGGCAATGTCGCCAGTGTGCAGCCAGCCATCGGCGTCAATGGTCTTGGCCGTCTCTTCGGGATTATTGAAATAGCCCTTCATGACCTGCGGCCCGCGGGCTATGAGTTCCCCTTCCTCGCCAGTACCGAGGAACTTGTAATGGCCGTTTTCATCTGCTTCCAACGAGACAATGGCAATCTCGGTGCTGCAGATTGGGATGCCGATGGATCCCACCTTGGCGCGCCCCATGATAGGGTTGGCGCAGGTGACGGGTGATGACTCGGACATGCCGTAGCCTTCGACCAGCCGCCCGCCGGTGATTTCGTCGAACTTTTGTGCGACCTCGACAGGCAGGGCTGAGCCGCCGCTGAGGCATGCCTTGATGGAGCGCAGGTTATACTCTGCGACGCGTGGGTGGTTGATGATCGCAATGTACATGGCTGGGACGCCAGGATAGAGGGTGATGTTCTCTTTGGAGATAATCTCCAGGTTGTGGGTCGTGTCACGCGGGTCGGGCGCCACCACCAACTCGCTACTGATACTGACACAGAAGAGTACACCGACGGTCATGCCGTAAACGTGGAAGGATGGCAATGCAAGCAGCAGTTTCTCGCTGCCGCGCACCACAGAGGGCATCCAGGCAATCATCTGTGTGGTGTTGGCGACAAGATTGCGATGGGTCAGTTCGGCGGCTTTCGGCAGGCCGGTCGTACCGCCGGTGAACTGAAAAACGGCTGTATCGGTGGCCGTGTTAAAGGTGAGGGCCGGCGCCTTGGCCGGGTAGCGCTTGACCAGATCCTTGTAGTGGAACACGCCGGGGCCGTCCGGCACCTGGGCGTACATTCCCTTGGTGGCGAGTTGCTTGTTGACCGTCTTGCGGAAGATTCCGGTAAGATGATCCGAGAGGTCAGTGAGTATGATGGTCTTGATATCGGTGTTAGGTTGGATTGTTTTGACCCGATCATATAGGCCTGACACTGTGACCATGACCTCGGTGCCGCTCGACTTCATCAGCGGTTCGAGTTCGTGAGGCGGGTAGGTCGGGTTCGTGTTGACCACGACGCCGCCTGCCTTCAGGACGCCGAAATAGATGACAACCTGCTGAGGGCAGTTGGGCAGCATGATGGAGACCCGCGTGCCCTTCTTCACGCCCTGCGCTGCCAACGCTGCTGCAAAACGGTCGCTCAGTTCGTCCACTTCGCGATAGGACAACTTACCCTGCACAGCGAGTCCGAGGGGGAGATAGCGTAACACCATGCGTACCGCTGTCTTGTTCGGGAACTTGCGTGCTGAATCAACGAGGAATTGCTGAACTGTGATGTCAGGGACATCAATCGTCGCGGGAACACCCTGCTCATAGTGTGTAAGCCACGGGAAATTCGAGGACATGGTCGCTCCTTGTTAGAATCGCGTTCGAATGGTTGTTGAACGGCTTGGCTCTACCTGCATGCGGTTGCGACCTTCTCTGTGCTGGTTCGGCTAGTTCACAACGGCTTTCAGTTCAAGGCCAAGGGAAAAGCGGCTAGGCTGGATTATAACACACCTGCTTTGACAAGTGCATCCTGCGGGCATATACTCAGTTGAAGCGAGTCAACCATCAGGAACAGCCGCTACAATTGGGCGGCTGTTCCTTTCCGGGCGAATACACCGGATACAGAGCCGGGTGAAGTGGAGATGGCGAAAACCTCAGTACAGTGGATTGCAGGCAAGAGCTTTCTAGGGGTGGGCGACAATGGGCGCAGCGTGGTGATGAGCCCCGCTGACGGACCGGGCGTCAGCCCTATGCAGATGTTGCTGCTCGGGCTTGGCGGCTGCACGGCGATTGATATTGTCGATATTTTGCAGAAGCAGCATCAGCCTCTGGAGGATATTTGTGTTGAGATCAGCGGTGAGCGCGGCGCAGAATGGCCCAAGCCGTGGAGCACCATTCATATTCACTACGTGCTCACAGGTGCCGGGCTCGATCCGCACAAGGTGGAGCGCGCCATCGACCTCAGTGTGAACAAGTACTGCGGCGCACACGCGACGCTGGTGGGAGTCGCAACCATCACCCACGACCACGAGCTGCGCACAGCCGAGGCCTCACTCCAAGCACAATAACGGGTGCAGAACGGGGGAATGTGATGACCCGGGCTGGGTGATTCACGGCAGACACTGGGCCGCGAGGCGCTGTGTCTGAGGGAAGCAACTGGCGAGGCTGTGCGTTGCACCGGAGATTTTGTTGCTGTGCGTTTTGGCTGCAGCCCGCCTCTGAGCTGCAGCGAGCCGTAATCAGGCAGGTATGACGGTGTTTGGCAGATTTTTGAAGCACATTGGCGGCAAGCAGCCGCCTGTACCTCAGCCTGGACAGCCGGCGCCATCCCCTCTGGTTGATGTGACCGACAGCGATTTTGTCACTGTGGTAGAGCAATCGTCGCAACTGGTCGTCATTGATTTTTGGGCAGAGTGGTGCGAGCCGTGCCACATCATGTCGGCCTACGTCGGCTTCCTGGCTCGGCAATATGTCGGCCGCGTGCTGGTGGCTGCTCTCGACGTCGACGAGAACCCGGATACGCCGGCGCACTTCAAGGTCATGGGGCTGCCGACCTTATTGATGCTGCGCAAGGGACAGGAAGTCGATCGCATTGTGGGTGTCATACCCTATGAAGAAATCAAGGCACGGGTAGAATATCTGCTCGTGAGCGAATAATCAGCGGGCCACCAATCGAGCGGAGCTATTTCATGCGTGTATCCAGGCTGTTTTTTCAGACATTGCGCGAAGTGCCGGCCGATGCCGACATCGTCAGCCACCAACTCATGCTACGTGCCGGCATGATCCATCAGATCGCGGCCGGCATTTTCGATTTCCTACCGCTGGCGCTGCGCACCAAGCACAAGATCGAGAACATCTTCCGTGAGGAAATGGATGCGATCGGCGGCCAGGAAGTGACGCTGCCCATGGTGCACCCAGCCGAGCTGTGGCAGAAGACCGGTCGTTGGTACCAGATTGGCAGTGACATGGCGCGCTTCAAAGACCGCAACGACCGCGACATGGTCCTCGGCATGACGCATGAGGAGATCATGGCGGACCTGGCTAAGAAGTTTATCAAGAGCTACCGCCAGTTGCCGACGATGCTTTACCAGATCCAGACGAAGTTTCGCGATGAGCCCCGGCCGCGGGCAGGTTTGCTGCGCGTGCGCGAATTCACGATGAAAGATGCTTATACCTTTGACCGCGACGAGGCAGGTATCGACGCCTACTATCCGCACTTCTATCAGGCCTATTTCAATATCTTCCGTCGCTGCGGCGTGGATGTGGTGGCTGTGAAGAGCGACACAGGCATGATGGGCGGGCGCATGGCCCATGAGTTCATGGCGTTGACTGATATTGGCGAAGACACGTTGGTGCTCTGCGATGCCTGCGGCTACAGCGCCAATCGCCAGGTGGCCGTTTTCCGCAAGCCAGAACCGCCTGTCGCTGATGCGCTGCCCATCGAGGAAGTGGCCACGCCCAACGTCGCCACCATCGCTGCGCTGGCTGATTTTTTGGACATTGCCGAGAGGGAGACGGCCAAGGCGGTTTTCCTGATCGCTGATGTCGAGCAGACCGACGGGAAGGTCAAGGAGCAGTTCGTCTTCTGTGTCGTGCGCGGGGACATGGAACTCAACGAGACCAAACTCACCAATACGATCAAGGCGCGCCGTCTGCGACCTGCCACGACGCCCGAGATCAAGTCGACGGGTGCTGAGCCGGGCTACGGCTCACCCATCGGCATCCGGCGCGACCAGGTGCTGCTGGTGGTCGACGAGCTTGTGGCACGCAGCGCCAACCTGGTGGCCGGCGCCAATCGTGAGGGCTACCACCTGCGCAACACAAACTATGGACGCGACTATGAGGCTGATATTGTTGTGGATCTGGTCGCGGCCAGCGATGGCCACGCTTGCGTGCAGTGCGGCGCGCCGCTCCACACCTCGCGCGGCGTTGAGGTTGGCAATATCTTCAAGCTTGGCACGAAATACTCCAAGTCGATGGGCGCCACCTACCTTGATGAAAATGGCGAGGAGAAGCCCATTGTCATGGGGTCGTACGGTATCGGCTCAGGACGGCTCATGGCAGTGATCATCGAAATCTATCACGACGACGCTGGCATCCAGTGGCCCATTACGGTGGCGCCGTACCAGCTCCTGTTGGTGAGCCTGGCGACGGAAAAGACCCCCGAAGTCGTTGAGGCTGCAGAGCGCCTCTATGCTGACCTGCAGCGTGCCGGCGTCGAGGTGCTCTACGATGACCGCGACGAGCGTGCGGGGGTGAAGTTCAACGATGCCGACCTGTTGGGTATTCCCATTCGCCTGACTGTTGGCGCCAAGGGGCTGAAAAACGGTGTTGTGGAGGGCAAACTGCGCCGTAACGGAGAGAGCTTCGAGTTTGCCATCGATTCGATTGTGGGTGACGTGCGAGCGTTGGTCGCGGCTGAGCTCGATCGGGTCAATGCAACAGCTGTGCCCATGCCGTTTGAAGATTGAATGGCGGCAGATCTGTCAACGGGGCATGGTGGATTGGGAACTAAACGGATTCTGCCCGACATGCCTGACCATCGACCCTTGACAGATACCGTATTTCCCATCTGCGATTCTTATTGATGCCTGTACCAAGCACCAATTTTCCGTACTATAATGCTGTCGACCAGATCTTCCACGCGGAATGGTCGGTTGCCAAGTTGGCGCGCCACGAATTGTTACGCCGTTCGATCCGCACACTGTGGCCAGTCGGCCATCCCACGCAGCTGATTCATGTGGCGGGCACAGGAGGCAAGGGTTCGACCTGCCGTTTCCTGGAGGTGGGCTTCTCTTGCGTCGGCAAGGCCGCAGCTTTTATGAGTCCGCACCTGTTCGACTACCGTGAGCGTTTCAGCATTGGCGGCGAGTTTGTCAGCCAGGATGATATCACTTACATCTGGGAGACGCGTGTGCGCCCCCACTGTGTGGCGCTTGCCGTTGAGAATGCGGCGCATGTCCACACGTTTCACGAGGTATCGATTCTCATTGCGCTGGCGCTCTTTGAGCAACACAGTGTGCAATGGGCCGCCATTGAGACGGGCGTCGGCGGCCGCTACGATCAGACCCGCGCCCTGGATGTCGTGGCGTCGGCGCTGACGAACGTCGGCAGTGACCATGCCCACATGCTGGGCGACGAGTTGTGGCAGCGCGTGCTCGATAAGGCTGGGATCGCGCGGCCAAGCGTGCCTTTTTTTACCAGTGACACTGCGCTGGAAACACAGGAGATCGTGCGCCAGGTGTGCGTTGCTGCGGGTGCACCTTTGGTGGAGGTGGGTGATGCAGCTGTTGCCGAGCTGGAGAGAGCGCTTGACCGCTTGGGCTTGGCACCTGCTCCTGACTCACTGCTGCACGCTGACTATCAGAAACGCAATGCTGCCCTGGCACTCGCCGTCATCCGCGCGCTGGCGCCGGATGCAGACGAAGGTGCGTTGCTGCGAGCCTTTGCTTCTGCCAGCCTGCTGGGGCGTTTCTGGATGGTGGAGGAAGGCGTCTACGCCGACATTGCCCACAATGCCGAGAAGATCGAGGCGTTGTCCGGCGAGATCCGCAAGCAGTTCGGCGATCGCGGCAAGATTCTGGTCGTCGGTATCTCTGGCCAGCGCATCTCGACGAAGGTCTTCCGTTCGCTGGCCGACATTGCTCAGACCATCATTGTGACCAGTGCGTCATTCAAGGGGCAGGACCCTGCGCGTGTGCGCGAGGAGGTGAAGGGGATTGTGGGTGACATTCCGGTGCTTGTCGCGTTCGAGCCCCAGCAAGCCTTGCGCACGGCCCGTTCGTTGCAACGGGATGATGAAATCATTGTTCTCACAGGTTCGACCTATACGATCGAGCAGGCGTTGAATCCAGACCCCTATTTGCGCTATCTGAGCGCACATTTTGGCTGGCGCCTGCATGAGCCCAACGAAGCGATCGGCACGATTCATCTTACCCTACCCAAGGATGGATTACCTCTGCGCTGAGCCGTGCCTCCTTTTTGCCTGTGATCAGTGCCATTGCCATTGCGCTCTCGGCTTGTGTTTGCCCGGGTGTGGTGTGAACGGGAAGCGTGATTGCGCACTATTGAACTATTGTGCCCGTTGCGCGAAGATATCAGAGACAGTGCACGAACGAACTGCAATTCTTTGGCAGGAGGAAAAAATGAATTTTGCTGATATGTGGCAAACGTGGATCAAGGCCACGACTAGCCCAAACGATGCTACATTTGAGGAGTTGCGTCAGAAATCCGACGCCAACGTGACGACAGCGATCATTTGGATGGCCTTTTACGGCGCGGTGTCGGCCGTGGCCGGTGTTATCAGCGGGCTGATGTTTGCTGGCGCCATGAGCACGACCGTACCGGCTATTTTGGAGCAGGCAAACCTGCCGCCTGCAGAAGCGGCGCAGATAGAACCGATCCTGAATACACTCACGGGCGGTGGCGCCATGGGTGCGGCTGGCCTGGCCAGCCTGGCCAACATCATCACCGTACCTTTATTCTTTCTGATCAGCGTTGGCATCTACTTCCTGATTGCCAGGGTACTCGGCGGCTCGGGTGATTTCGGCCGCTATGCCTATCTGAATGCTGCGTTTGCTGCGCCGCTGGGTATCTTGACCACGTTGCTGGGGATGGTCCCGTTCGTGGGATGCATCACGCCGCTCATCTCGCTCTATTCGCTTGTACTCGTCTATTTTGCTACCAAGACGGAGCACCAGATGAGTAGCGGGCGTGCGATCTGGGTGGTGCTGCTCCCTGTGCTGGTCGCCATCGGGCTGATGATGTGTCTGATTCTCGGTGTCTTTGGGCTGGTCGCGTCATTGCAGAACCAGTGAGCCGGACACAAGTATGGAGGAGGAGCAACTGCACACAGAACTAAATCCCAGCCTCACCCTGCCGGAGGATCATCGCAGTGGTTTTGTGGCTGTGATCGGCCGGCCCAATGTGGGCAAGTCGACGCTGCTCAACCGCGTGCTGGGCCAGAAAATTGCCATCACCAGCCCTAAGCCGCAGACCACGCGCGACCCGATGCTTGGGATTCTTACCACTGAGGATGCGCAGTTGCTCTTTCTCGACACGCCGGGTATCCATCGTCCCCTGCACAAGTTGGGGGAGTATATGGTGCAGGGGGCTGCTGACACGATTGCTGACGCCGATGTCGTGCTCTGGCTGGTGGACATCAACTCGTTGCCGACGGAAGAGGATCGGGCGATCGCGGAGCTGCTACAACAACTGACTTCGCGCAAGAAACGGCGTATCAAACTGCCGCCGCTGGTACTGGGTTTCAACCAGGTCGATCGCTGGGGAGGGGATGCGGAAGCGACTGCTGTGCGCGTGCGTGAATATGAAGCGCTGCTCGGCTGGGCAGCTGACAAGGCGCAAGCGGGGCGGCCGGCGGTGAGTTCGGCTGTCTTCAGCGCATCTACGGGGCGAGGCATCGACAGCCTGCTGGCATTGGTGCGCGCGCTGCTGCCGACGGGACCGCGCTATTATCCCGACGACCAGATCACGGATGTGAACCTGCGCTACATGGCTGGCGAAATCATCCGCGAGAAGGCTTTGTACCTCTTGCAGGACGAAGTGCCGCACAGCCTTGCCGTCGAAGTGGATGAATTTGTCGAACGCACCCCTGTGCTAACCTATATCTCGGCAGTACTCTACCTAGAGCGCGAGACTCAGAAGGCAATCGTACTCGGGAGTGGCGGCAGCATGATCAAGCGTATCGGTGCCAGTGCGCGGCCAGAGATCGAGGAACTCGTCGGTACGAAGGTCTATCTGGAACTGTGGGTCAAAGTGTGGGAGCGCTGGCGCAAGCGACAGAACCTGCTCAAGCAGCTGGGATATGCAGTAGAGCGTAGTCGCTGATCGCGGCCAAAATTCTACATGGAGTCCCTACTCTCGCCTCAACCGCCTGCTGGGCGTCCGATGCGACGCAACATGAGCAGCGCACCCAGCGTCACGACGCAGAAGCCGATCGTCAGTGCAAAGGCTGCCTCGATCCCGACCCTATCGGCCGCAGTGCCGATCAGCCACGGACCGAGCGCACCGCCCAGCCCGCCAAACGTAAAGAGCACGCCCAGGATCGCCCCTCGATTTGCCAGTTGCAGCGATGAAACCGCCGCAGTAGTAGTAGGGAACATGATTGAAAAGAAGAGACCCGTGAGTGGGATGAAAAACGCAAGAACCGTTGAACCCAAGATGCCGATCGTCAGGCAGACAATCGATGCAACACTCGCAATCAACATGATGCGCAAGTAGCCGATCCGTTCGACGATAACACTCCCAGCGAGTCGTCCCACCATGATCATCGCAAAAAAGAGCGACAGATAGAACGAACTGCCCGTAATGTCAAATCCTTTGGCTTGCTGCAGGTATTCGACGATCCAAGCCGCAATTCCGATCTCGGCGGCAACGTATACAGTGACCAGCAAATAATACCAGGTCATCTGCCGGGTGAAGCCAGCCGAAACGAGTGTGCGTAGGTCCAGTGTGTTGCCACTGCGAGGAGGACGCGGGTATCGGACGAGCAAAAAGAAGATCGCCAGCCCGATGGCAAGGATGATAGCAAACTGGTAGACCTGGCGCCAGGAAAAGCTGGCACTGAGCAACTGAGCAGCATAGAGCGGGACAACAAACGAGCCGACACCGTGAAAGACGGCGAGCAAGTTGAGGAAACGACCGCGGTTGCCTGTGTGCAGATCGACGATCAGTCCGTTGCCGCCGACCTCAATCGCGCCCAACCCCAATCCCACGATAAACAAGGCAGCGACGAGTAGCCAGAACGAATTCACCAGGCTGAAGGCCGTCAATCCCACAGTCAGGCTGATGCCGGCCAGGAGCAGCACGGTCTTCATCCCTGTTGCGTCGGCCAGCACACCTGTCAGCAACGTCGCCACCATGAAACCGATGTAGGCGCCAAAGAGGATCGTGCCGCCCTGGCTGTAGTTGAAGTTGAGATCGCGTAACAGCGCGGGCAGTGTGGGGCCTTTCAGATTGTCCACAAAACCGAAGACAAAGAAGGCAAAGAAGCCGCCCACTGTGAGCAGCCAGATGTGAGATGGCGAGAGCGAACGAGTCTTCTGAGCCTGCGGCTCGGTCGTGTGAGCTGCCAAGATGGTTTTGATACACCGTTTCTTTCCGGATTGGAGTGGATTGCTGTTGCTGCCGCCATTATACTCGGTATTCATGTGATCGACGCTTCCGCACAGCAGTCCATCTGCGGTTTGACCTGATCGGATCAGTGTGGGGCGCCTGACAGAGCTGGCAGGGGAATCGCACTACAATAGTTCATGATCGATCTTTTGGTGGTAAAGGAGGATATGATGCAGTTCAAGGAAGTCGGCGACCCAAGCTACATTGCGCTGGAAACATTCCGTAAGTCCGGCGAAGGGGTTGTCACGCCGGTTTGGGTTGTAGCAGAGGGGGGCAAGCTCTATGTGTGGACGGTCGGTGACAGCGGCAAGGTCAAGCGTATTCGCAACAACAGTCGTGTGCGCATCGCCGTCAGCGACGCACGTGGCACACCCAAGAGTGGCTGGGTCGAAGCGCAGGCGCGCGTGCTCGACAGCCAGGTCGACGAAGATGCACAGCGCAAACGGCTGGCTACCAAGTACGGTTGGCAGTTTCACTTGTTCAATTGGATGAATCGCTTTTCACGCAACAAGGCAGGACATGTTGCGCTGGAGATTGGGCCGGCGAATTGATCGATCGGCGAAAGCGCTCATCCGCCGTACCCAATCGGTGAGAGTAGCTGATCTCCCGATCCGGATCGGAGACGATGTACCAGAAGACGCCGTAATCCAGGAGTTTGTCGCCCAACTTGTTTTCTTTACGACGGGAAACGATCTCGACAACTACTTCAGGAAGCTTGCAGTATAGCCAGAAAAAATAGCTGCGCTGCTCCTTGAGTATGGGTTTATCCCATCGATTTGTTCGAGGGGTGGCGTTTCGGACATGCTGGCTCCTTTGCGCCGGCCAGGCCGATCCTTGTTCGTTGTTCTGTCGGCTGCGATCTGTTGGCTCGGTTGCCTGCGTAATCATATACAGCCACGTCGTACAGGCCAATCTACTTCTGCCATGGGGCGTGGTGGATTGCTTGGCGAAAGGGGCGCATTGGCGGTATGATCA
>CAIRNL010000359.1 GCA_903879975.1 uncultured Chloroflexota bacterium
GCTCAACGCCGAGGAACATCTGGGGGGGATCAACGGCGAGTTCTATGTGTGTGCGCCACCGCTGCGTTCAGTCGACGACAACCAGGCGATGTGGCAAGCGCTGGCGCAGAATGATCTTCACGTGGTCAGCACCGATCACTGTCCGTGGAGCAAAGAGGAGAAACGCTGCGACGACTTCACCAGCATCCCCGGCGGCGTACCGAGCATCGAGGCGCGGCTGTCGCTTCTTCATCACATGGGTGTCAGCGCCGGGCTGCTGACCCTGGAGCGCTGGGTGCAGGTGTGCAGCACCAATGCTGCGCGCTGGATGGGGCTGAAGAGCAAAGGGCGACTGGCGCCAGGGTGCGACGCCGACGTCGTCCTCTTCGACCCTGCGCGCGCCAAGTATATTGCACCCGACACACTGCATGAGGCAGCCGGCTGGACCCCCTACGAGGGCATCGAAGTCACCGGCTGGCCGCGCACAGTGCTTGTGCGCGGGGCTGTCATTGTCGAAGACGAGCAGTATATTGGACGTCCTGGCCACGGTCGCTTCGTCGCGCGCTAATCGTTGCGGGCCTCTGCTCACCCAGGTCTCGTCTGATGGCGAGATAGGGGAGAGTAGAGATTCGGCAACTTCTCACTGGACCTTACCTCTTGGCGCACACACGTTTTCTCTTACGTTCGTCGCTGATGGTGATAGCGCTCAATGCGCTGAGCCGGCTGACGGGCTTCATCAAGCTACTGCTCCTGGCGCGCGCTTTTGGTGTGGGCGATGCAGCCGATGCCTATGCTGCGGCCAATCAACTGCCGGAACTCTTCTCTGCCATGCTGGCGGGCGGGGCAGTGGCGGCTGCGTTCATCCCCGTCTATGCTGCGCAACTGGCGAGCGGCGACCCGTCTCGTGCCGCTCGCCTGGCCAACACCACGGTGACACTCACCGTACTGGTCATGGGTGCGCTGACCGTCGCCATCCTTGTCTATGCCGGTCCGTTGACCACTGTCCTGCTGACACCCAATTTTCCGCCGGCGCAGCAGGTGCAGACTGCGCACCTTGTGCGGATCATCATGGTGGCGACTTTCGTCTTCGCCGTGGGCAGCATCTATTCCAGTATTTTGCAGGCGCACGATCACTTCTTTGCGCCGGCGCTGGGCAGCGTGCTGATCGACCTGGGACAGATTGCGGCCATTCTGCTGCTGTCTGCGCAGATTGGCATCGCCAGCGCCGCGTGGGGTCTGGTGGGCGGCGCCTTCTTGGTCGTGGGTATACAGGTGCCCTTTCTGCGGCAGTTGGGATTGCGGAGCAGACCGGCGCTGGCCCTGCGCAGCGAAGGCATGGCAGAATTGGCGCACCTTTTCTGGCCGCGGCTCGTGACGATGGGTGCCGGGCAGGCGGTCGATCTGATCGTCGTTCGGCTGGCGTCGGGGCTGGCGCCGGGGAGCATGTCGGCCTATTTCTATGCGGTGCTCATCATGGCGATGATGCCGCGCGGTCTTTTTGCAGGGGCGATCACCACGGTCATCTTTCCGACCCTGGCGCGCCAGTACAATTCCGGGGATCTTCCTGGCCTGCGCGCCACGACCAGCGGTGGGCTGCGTGCCATGCTCACGCTGACCCTGCCATCCGCTGCAGGTATTCTTGCGCTTGGGCTGCCCGGAATGAACTTTCTCTTTCCCGGCGAGGGGTCGAACAGCACGACATTGGCCATGGTCTTTACGTTGACGGCCATCCTGGCGGTGCGGCTTCTGGCCGACTCCACCAATGACATCCTGGCGCTAGCCTTCTATGCGCGGCACAACACGCGGCTGCCCATGTTCGCCAGCGTTGCGTGGATGGCGCTCACATTCATCCTGAGCTATGTGTTGGTGGGACCACTGGGCATCTACGGGCTGGCATGGGCATCGTCGCTGGCGTCGCTGGCCCTGTCGATCGGGCTGTTCGCTTGCGTGCAGCGGCTGGATGGGCTGGAGTTGCCTGCGCTGGGCGTGACTGCGGGCCGTGCGCTGATCGCAGCGGGGGCCATGGTACTTGCCGTACGGCTGCTGGCGACGCTAGAGGTATCCAGCACGCTCTTCGTGGTCGTCGGCATGGCCAGCGGCGCGGTGGTCTATGTTGTGGTCTACGCAATGCTGGGCGGCCACGAGATCGCCGGCCTGCTGCGCCGCTGAAGCGATGGGATGTAGAACCGAGGATTTTCGGGCACTGCGGCTGCCAAGAGGGCGAACTTGCAGAAGGGAACTTACTAAGGCGAAAAAAAATTTACAAATTTGGGGGATACACTTTGGGAGAACCTGTGATATACTTGACGAGCGCTATCTGTTGTGGCTGGCCCCAAACCAGCCTTCGGGGGACAACAGATAGCGCTTTTTTTGTCTCCAGTTCGGCGGGGCGAGCGACAAAGTCCCCACACCCTGCCTCTGCAACATCCACAACCTGTACGACAGATCGTCATCCTTGGATTGCCGGCCGTCTTCGGCTGCGATCCTGGCGCCGATCTGGGGTAGCCTGGCCGGGTTTATGCGCTATAATGGAAAGGGAGCGCTGCGCTCGCTCGACCTTGCAGCCGGAGGTGCGGGGCAGCATCCAGCACGAATGAGCCAGGAAAGGCGCCGCACGATGACAACGCTCGAAACCACACTCGGCC
>CAIRNL010000360.1 GCA_903879975.1 uncultured Chloroflexota bacterium
CTTTCTGCGCCGTTCACCGTACCGGACAATTGTCTCCCCAAAGACATGACTTCCGCCAGATGCAGCGGTGCCACCCGCAGCACATACTAGGGATGCATGGTCTAGGACAAGCACGATGATGGGTTGTAGCGTTGTACAATCGTCTCTGGTTGATGAGGACCTATGAAGCTTCTGAGGCTGTAGGTCCTCGCCCTTTTCCATCCCCGATCGCCCGTGATATAATACGATATAATTGACGTAAGGCTGCAAAAATTCCGCACGAACGATGCCTTACGCTATAATATCGGTACCATACAATAGCAGTACTGCATGGCCGCTTCCTAGAGCAGAGCATCTATCACTGCTCCGTTATCAGGCATCGACTCATGAGTGCTGCGAGGAAGATTGATGACAAACGATGACCAATTCCTCCCGCCACTCCACCCCCTGAACCCGTCTACACTACGAGCGGAGATGCAGCAGTTGATTCGCCAGTTGCAGGCGCGCCAGGTCGAACTGGAAGCCGAGAACCAGGCACTCCGCCAGGCGCCGGTCAAATGGATAAATGGGGCAGAAGAGGAGCAGCCTGCTGATGGCGACGCAGCGCAGGCACAGCAGCAGACGCTGCAACAACGCCTCAAGGAGCAGCGCTGTCTCTACAAGATTTGCGTGCTGCTCAATCAGGATGATCTGGGGCAGGATGAACTGGCGCAAGCCATCGTCGACCAGCTACCTGCCGTCTATCAGTTTCCTGCTATCGCCTGTGCAAGCCTGATCATTGGCGACCAACGTGCTGTGACGAGCAACTACCTAGCGACGCCCTGGCAACAGAGCAGCATCGTACGGGCTGGAGAGTCTACATTCGGCACGCTCACAGTCGGCTACCTGGAGGAGTGCCCCACTGCCGACGAAGGTCCCTTCCTCCACGAAGAGCGATCGTTCATCGACGAGGTCAGTGCGCAGGTCGGCCGTGCCCTGGAACATCGGCGCCTGCATGGAGCGCTGGCCGATCGCGCAGGCATGCTACACTCCATCCTCACTGCCTCACAAGACATCATCTATCGCTATCGCTTCTGGCCCAAGCCTGGGTTCGACTATGTCAGCCCCGCCGTAACAGCGCTCGTGGGCTACACCCCCGAAGAGCACTATACCGACCCGGAACTGGGCATGAAACTCGTCCATCCTGACGATCGTCAGATGCTGGAAGAGATCGCGGCTGGAGTTGAATCGCGTGATCTTTTGCGCTTCACCATTCGCTGGGTGCGCAAAGATGGAGGCATCATCCATACCGAGCACCGCTGCAGCTTCATCCACGACGCCACAGGTCGTGTCGTGGCCTACGATGGTATTGCGCGTGACGTTACGGCCCGAGTCGAGCAAGAGGCGTCAATGCGTGCCAGCGAGGAACGGTACAGGTCTCTATTCTTGAGCAGCCTGAATGCAATTCTCATCAGCAGGGCTGATGGCAGCGTGATGGAAAGCAATCCGGCGGCTTCGGCACTTTTCGGCTGGAGCCACGAAGAGTTTGAAGACTTGGCCTATGCGTCGTTGGTCAAGCGGGATGATCTGCGCCTCAGCGAATTTTTGGTCGAACGAAGCAAGACCGGCCATGCACGGGGCGAACTGGCCTTTGTCCGCAAGGATGGCGCTACATTCGAGGGGGAAGTCTCCTCTTCGAGCTACCGGGATGCGGCGGGCAACGTCTTGGCCAGCCTTTCCGTCCACGATATCTCGGCGCGACTCGAGGTGCGTACGCAGCAGCAATATCTGGCCACTGTGCTTGCCCACATACCGGACGCCGTGATTTCCGTCGATGCCGAGTTCCGCATTTTGAGTTGGAACGCGGCGGCCGAGCATCTATATGGATGGCAGGCCGGCGACGTGCTGGGCCGGCCGTTGGGTGCTGTGATCGGCACGCACTTTGGCACGACGCATGCTGCGATCTGGCAGTCGATGGTCGAAGCCGGCGACTGGCACGGCGAATTGGAGCAGCAGCAACGAAACGGTCATACGATTCGAGTACGGGCGGCAATTGCTGCATTACACGCAGCCGGCGGGACCCTGACCGGCTGTGTATACATCAGCCACGATATTACAGCCGAGCGCCGTGCGGAAGAGGCGCGGGTCGCCAGCGAACGCCTCTTCCGCACCCTGACCGAGAATACCAGTGACGGCGTCCTGCTGGCCGGTCTGGACCAGCAACTGCACTATGCCAGCCCAGCGGCCGTGCGCATCCTTGGCTTTCCGCTGGCCGAACTCCTGCAACCCGGCGCGATCGTGGTTCACCCCGACGATCTCGAGGCGATTGAAGCCAGTTGGCGACAGATCAACACAACGCCTGAGCAGGCAATCCACCAGAGCTATCGTGTGCTCCACCAGGACGGGGCGTGGCGCTGGATCGAAACAACAGCGACGAATCTCTTGAGCGACCCGGTCGTACAAGCTGTTGTCGTCAACTTGCGCGATGTGACCGAACGCAAGCTGGCCGAAATCGAACTCGCCGCCAGCAATGCCCGCTTCAAATCGCTCTTTGAGAATATGCCAATGGGCGTAGTGTACCACGACCTGGATGGCCACATCACGCTCGCCAACCGCGCTGCCGAACAAATCCTCGGCCTGTCGCACGATCAACTGATGGGTCGTGCGTCGCTCGACCCACGCTGGGAAGCCGTATGCGAAGACGGCACCGTTTTTCCAGGGGACGAACATCCGGCCATGGTGGCCTTGCACACTGGCCAGATCGTTACCGACGTTCTCATGGGTGTCTACCATCCCGCCAAGGACGAACGGCGCTGGATACGCATTGCTGCTGTACCCGAATTCCGTCCAGGTGAGATCGCACCCTATCGAGTCTTTGCCATCTTCGACGACATCACCGAACGCAGGCAGAGCGAACATGCAATTGCCGAGGCAGAGCACATCTATCGCACCACCATCCTTGCGGCTGGCGCCGTGCCCTATCGCTACGACTATGACACCGAATCCTACACCCTCCTGCCTGTTGAAGCCGAGCAACTGACCGGTTACCCGCTGGAAGAGATCACCCCTACTCTCGTGCGCTCGATGGCGATCGAGGCGATTCCGCGCGGGCAGTATGCCGGACTGTCCGGCGCAGAGGCCATTGCCCGTGCCCACTCTGGACAGGGTGCCTCGGTCTGGCAGTGTGACTATCGCATCCGCACACACAGCGGCGAGGAGCGCTGGCTGGCCGACAGGTCCGTCCTGGTTGCGAACGAGCAGGGCAGGAGGATTGCATCGGTCGGCATCTTGTTGGACATTACCGAGCACGTCCATGCCGAGGCAACACTGCGCGCCAGCGAGGAACGCTATCGCCGGCTGGCCGAGGAGCTTGAAGTACGTGTGACAGAGCGCACGGCCGAGGTGGGCGCACTCAATCAGCGACTCAACTTTCTGCTGCTCCACACACCTGCCATCATCTATACGGCTACGCTCTGCAAGCGCAGGCTCACCACCACATTTCTCAGTGAGTCAACCTACAGGTTGTTGGGCTATCCACCGGAAGAGCACCGCAACGATCCGGATTTTTGGGCAGGCCTGATGCATCCCGACGATGCCGAATCTGAAGCCGAGTTCATTGCGGAACTGGCCGCAACAGGTAGCGCACTGTGGGAACATCGCGTCCGCCATGCGAATGGCGACTATCGCTGGCATACGACCGGCATGAACCGGCTGCAGGCGAACGCCGATCCGGCGCAGTTTATTGGGTATTCGGTCGACATTCATGAGCGCAAGCTGGCGCTCGATGCTCTGCGTGTCTCCGAAGCGCGCTATCGCTCCGTGCTGAACAATGCTCCTGCCAATATCACCGAAATCGATCGAAACGGCACGATCCTCTCGCAGAATCGGACGCTCCTGGGCCAGCCGGCAGGTTCATTGATCGGGCAGACACTCTTCGCAGTTGCCCCGCCAAATGCTGCGGATGCCATCCGCAATGCGCTGCATGCCATCTTTGAAGAAGGCCAAAATGTGCGCTACGAGTCCCGCTTGGAGGTAGCCCCCGGCAACGCCCGGCACTTTGTCAGTTATGCAGGCCGCATCGAGGGCGACCACATCGATGCGGCGGTGATCGTAACGATGGATATCACGGATCGCAAGGCAGCGGAGGCCGAACTTCAGCGGCAGCGCGATTTTGCCCAGCAGGTCATGGATACAATGGGGGAGGGTCTCGTGATCAGCGATCGCGACCATCGTGCCGAATATGTGAATCCGCGCATGGCACAGATGCTCGAGTTTTCCCCTGCAGAACTGCTGGGCAAAACCATGGATGACTTTATACCGTCAGAAGCGTGGCCAGGGCTGGCGGAGATGCTGGCCGAACACCTGCCGGAGGACACCTATCAATACGAGTTGGGCGTCAGAACACGCTCCGGGCGCATCGTACCGATGTTGGTTTCCTCTGTGCCGCGCTGGGAGAACGGCGAACTGGCAGGACACATTGCCATCTTCACCGACTTGACGCGCGTCAAGCAAATCGAGTCCGATCTGCGCCGCAGCAGCGATGAATTGAGCGCAGCCAACGTTGCGATCAAACAGGCCATGCAGATGAAGGACGAGTTCCTGGCCAGTATGAGCCACGAGTTGCGTACGCCGCTGACTGGCATTCTCGGCCTTTCCGAATCGCTCCAACTGCAAACAGCAGGAACTCTCAACGAGCGCCAACTGCGCGCGGTATCCTATATCTGGGAGAGCGGTCAGCACCTGCTCGAGCTGATCAATGACATCCTCGACCTCTCCAAGCTGTCAGCAAATCAACTCGAACTGGATCCAGTACCCTGTGCGGTCCGTCAGATTTGCGAAGCGAGCCTGACCCTCGTCAAAGGCATGGCGGCCAAGAAGAGCCAATCCATCGCATTGGACATCGAGCCAGAGGGGATTGTCTTGCTCGCCGATGTGCGGCGCCTGAAGCAGATGCTTGTCAATTTGTTGAGCAATGCCATCAAGTTTACGCCAAATGGCGGCGAATTGGGGCTGCACGTGCGCGGCGATCTGACGCGCCAGGTAGTGGAATTCTGTGTCTGGGACAAGGGCATCGGCATCGCTGCCAAAGACTTACCACGAATCTTCGAAGCCTTCACCCAGGTCGACAGCAGCCTGACTCGCCAGCAGCCAGGGTCGGGACTTGGCCTTGCGTTGGTACAGCGGATGGCTCGCCTGCACGGCGGCACGATCGAGGTAAGCAGCGAACTCGGCGCCGGCAGCGAGTTCACGCTGACCTTGCCCTGGCTGAACGCCCAGGAATTTCAGGCGCCACCACCATCCGCTCCGGTGTTTGCGGTCACCCGCGCGCCCGATCAGCCGGAGGCGCCGATGGAGGAGCCGCCCGTGATCAGGCGCCTGCTCGTGGCCGAGAATGATCCCGTCAACGCCGAAATGTTACTCGAACTCCTGACTGCGCAGGGCTATTCTGTCGCTGTAGCTTCCGATGGTCTGGAGGTACTGCAGATGGCATCGAGTTTTGCGCCCGAACTGATCTTGATGGATATCCGCATGCCGCGGATGAATGGAATTGAGGCGATCTGCCGCTTGCGGGTACATCCTGATCCCAAGGTAGCCACAGCGCCAATCATTGCACTGACGGCACAAGCGATGGAAGGCGATGCCGAGCGCTGTCTGGCGGCCGGTGCATCTACCTATCTCGTCAAACCGTTCAACATACGCGTTCTGCTGGCCACCATTGCGGAACAACTTGCGGCAAAAGGCGCATCATCTAGTCCGATGACCTGATGGCTGAGCTAAAAGGTCTGCCCGCCTACATACCTCCGCCGGTAGAGCGATTTGGCAAATCGCTCTACTGCATGACAGTTCTGACAAACTTCTGACACACGGCTTTAACCGGTCGGCGCGATACTATCAGTAGGCAAGCACCCAATTGTGGTGATGGAGCATACGTCCCTGGTTCATCTATGGAGGTAACGCCATGACAAGTATTTCACGTTGGGAACCCTACCGCGAGCTGGCGACTATGCGCCAGATGTTGGACCGCTACTTCGACGACGATTTTGCCCGTTTCCCGGCCCTGTGGGAACGCCAGCCGGGTGCCATGAGTCTGGCGCTCGACGTGGTCGAGCAGGAAGAAGCCTTCATCGTCAAAGCGTCGATTCCCGGCGTGCCGGCCGACGATGTCGAGATCACGCTGACCGACAATGTGCTCACGATTAAGGGCGAGATGAAGGGAGACAAGGAGGTCAAGGAAGCCAACTATCACCTGCGCGAGCGGCGTTTTGGCTCTTTCCTGCGCAGTGTGACGCTGCCCACAGCGGTCGACGCCGACAAGATCGAGGCAATCAACGAGAACGGCGTGCTGACACTGACGCTGCCCAAGGCCGAGGCGGTCAAACCCAAGAAAATCGAAGTGAAGAAGATTGTGAACGCATAGTTCCCAAGGGCGCCAGCGCACTGGCGCCCTTTCTCTTGCCCCATTCAGCAGCAAACCCTGTACAAAAGTCCGTCTCAAGCCAAAACCTATGCCGGCAAAGGTGGTGATGGGTTCCCTGGCAGTGCCCGCGCGGCTGCACCGGAGATGTGTGGAAAGTGCCAGAATCCGGGAGAGATGGGGTACAATGGGGTGGTCAAGCGATCCTGTTCATTCACCCAACGGACGATGCCATGACCACGCCAACCGACATCCTCATGCAGGCCCAGGCTCTGGCTGGCCAATTGACCGCCTGGCGCCGTGATTTCCACATGCACCCGGAGCTGAGCTTTCGGGAGGAACGCACCGCCACGATCGTGGCCGGCCATCTGGCTGCGCTCGGCATCGAAACGCAGAGCGGCGTCGGCAAAACCGGCGTCATCGGCTGCCTGGGCGACGGCGGCCCGGTGATCGCCATTCGCGCCGACATGGACGCTCTCCCTATCCAGGAAGAGAACGATGTGGCGTACGCCTCCCAGGCGTCAGGTGTGATGCATGCGTGCGGCCACGATGCGCACACAGCCATTTTGTTGGGCGTCGCCACGATCCTTGCGCGCATGCCCGACCGGCCTGCCGGCCAGGTGCGCTTTCTCTTCCAGCCCAGCGAGGAAGACAGCGACGACGAGAATAAATCCGGCGCGACGCGCATGATCGAAGACAACGCACTCGACGGCGTCGACAGGATCATTGCCTTGCACGTCGCCAGCGACATTCCGACCCGGCGTATCGCGATTGTGGACGGCCCAGCCAGCGCCAACGAAGATTCGTTCGAAATCTGGCTGCGTGGCACCGGTGGGCACGGCGCGTTCCCGCACCAGGCCGTCGACCCGACCTTCATCTTGGCGCAGGTGCTGAACTCTATCCATGGCATCCGTGCGCGGCGTATCGACCCCACCAAGGCGGCGGCGCTCTCCATCGGCATGATTCTGGCCGGCGCTGCATCGAACGTCATTCCCAGCCATGTCTATCTGGCCGGCACCATGCGCAGCTTCCACGACGACGTCCGCCAGCAACTGTGCGACGAGTTGGGCAAAGTGCTTGAGATCAGTCGCGTGCTGGGCGGCGATTTCGAGATCAAGCTGTGGCCAGGATATCCGGCCATGGTCAACGATGTCGACGTAGCGCGTCTGGTGCGTGTCTCGACGCGTGATCTGGTCGGCGCACACGCGCTGATCGAAGTCGAGCCGATGATGGCAGCGGAGGACTTCAGCTTCATGACGCGCCAGGCAGCAGGGGCTATGTTTCATCTTGGTGCAAAGAAAGATTCCACCGATCGGCCACATCACACGCCGATCTTTGACATTGATGAATCGGCCATGCCGCTGGGTGCCGCGGTGCTGGCCGACGTTGCATGCCGGTTGCTGCGCCAGAAGGCCAGCCAATCGCTGCGCCAATAGCTGGTGTCAGCCAAGCGAACTCGATTGAACAGCTATCTGGCGCTGCTGCAGCGCAACCCCAATTTTCGTAACCTCTGGCTGGCGCGGGTCGTCAGCAACCTGGGCGACTGGTTCAACCTGCTTGCCTCGGCGACGCTTATCGCCAATTTGAGCGGTGCGGGCACGGCCATTAGCCTGCTCTTTCTGGCACGCTTCCTGCCGCTCTTCTTGATGAGCCCCTTTGCCGGCGTACTGGCAGACCGCTTCGATCGCCGCAAGATTATGATCGTTACCGATCTGCTGCGTGCGGGGACCGTGTTCAGTTTCCTTTTCGTGGATCGGCCTGAACGAATCTGGCTGCTTTACGTACTCACTGCGCTGCAGTTCGTTTTCAGCGCAGTATTCACCCCGGCCCAGCAGGCCTACCTGCCCGCTGTGGTGGATCAGGACGATCTGGTCACGGCCAATGCGCTCGACAGCCTGACGTGGAGCAGCATGCTCGCCATCGGCGCGTTGCTGGGCGGGCTGGCCACGGCCTTTTTGGGTGTTCAGGCTGCCTTTGTCCTGGATGCGTTGACCTTTGTCGTTGCGGCATGGTTCGTTGCGCGTGTGCCGATTGCCAGCCATGGCAGGACGCAGCAGGCTGGCAGCAAGAGCACGATGCGCGCTGGGCTGCTCGAAATCGTTGAGGGGATGCGCTACCTGTGGGGCCGGCCAGTGCTGTTGATCTTTGCGCTGGTCAAGGCGGGCGGATCGCTTGTGTGGGGTGGCGTCAATGTGCTGGAAATCCCGCTGGCCGAGCAGGCCTTCCCGCTCGCCGGCAACGGCACGCTCTCGCTCGGCTTCATCTATGCAGCGGTCGGCATTGGCACCGGCTTTGGCCCGCTGCTGGTGCGGGCCTGGCTGGGCGACAGCTACAGCAGCCTGCTCAAGGCCATCACCATTGGTTTTGCCGCCATGACGCTGGGCATCTGCGGGCTGGCAGTCGCGCCGAATCTGGGCTGGGTTCTGGCGGCGACGACTGTGCGCGGCATCGGCACGGGCATGATCTGGGTATTCTCGGCTGTGCTGCTGCAGATTCTCATTCCCAACCGGCTGCGCGGGCGTGTTTTTGCCTTCGAATTCGCTGCACTCACGCTGACGCAGTCAGCTAGCACGCTATGGGCCGGCTTTGCCTACGATACGCTGGGACTGGCCCTCGCCCAGATCTTTCTGAGTGCTGGGCTGGCGGGCGCCGCCATCAGCGGCGCATGGTTGCTCTTCTACATGCGTGTGCGGCGCCGGCCAGCTCCTGTCAGCGAGGCGTGAACGGGGAGTGTGCAGCTGGTGCACTCGGCAGTAGGGTGAGCCAGACAGTGGCCGGTTCTTGCATGGACGCCTGACAGCCGTCGGCGCAGCGCACAGGGCAGGGGCCATGGTTGCTGCCGCAGCGTGCAGCCGCGCAAATTCAGCGTTGAATTCTGCCGTGATCTGCTCCGGATCTGGCACGAGACCGGCGTCGGACATGATCCCCAGCGTCACAGCGCCATCGTAGCTGAGGATACTGATTTCCATTCCCAGTGCGCCTGGATGCGGCACCCAGAAGATCATCCTGTCGACTCGAGAGCCGGCTAGATAGAGCGGCTGCCGGGGGCCAGCGACGTTGGTCTTGACCAACGTCGCCTTGCTGCCAAAGATGCCGACAGCCAGATCTTCCACCGGCCGCGGCGTGCGACCAAAGATGTTCAGGATGGCCAGAAAGACTGCTGCTTCGGGGGAACGTTTGATGGCACCCATGGCCTGTTGGATGGCATGCAGCCGTTCGATGCGCAGATCGACCGGCACGATGGAGCGGATGATCATGCCTGGCTGGGCGCGGCCACGCGCTTGCAGATAACGGCGCAGCGCGCCAGCCGTGGCCGCGACCAGCACATCGTTGACCTTGGCATTTGTCGCCTTACCTACGGCCTTGATGGCGTCCAGAGCGATGGGCTCGGACCACGCCATGCGTTTGGGAACGCCGAGTTTACCCTTGGGCGGCGACTGTGGGTCCGGTGTTTTGAGGAGCGTACCCACGGCGACGCCGGCGCTCTGGGCCGCCAGTTGCACAAATTTGACTGTCTGGGACGGATGCAAGAGGAGGTTGGTGCCGCTGCCCACGGCCTGCGCCGACTGTTCGAGCAATCGCCCGACAGGCCGTGCCAGCGCATCGAGCAAGCCTGTGCGCGGCAGTGGCAGCGGTATCGGCGCACGATCGAGCGGTGCGCCGCACTCCTTGTCGAAGAGTAACTGGGCGATCACCATCATCGCCGTACCGTCGCCGACACAGTGGTGAAAGCGGAGGATCGCGGCGCTCCCGCCGTCGACACAATCGACGACATGAACCTGCCAGAGCGGTCGGCGATAGTCGAGCGGCGTGCTGGCGATGTCGCTGAGCAGGTCGGGCAATGCCTGCTTGGTGCGCGGCTCGGGCAGGGCAACATGATGGAAATGGTCGTCGAAAGCGTGCGATCGGCAGCAGCCGATGAGCGTAGACGGCTTTGACGCGCTCGAAGTCAAGCGGTGTGCCGGTCAGCACCACGCCGGTCACCATGGCGAGATTGGTGGCGCCATCCATATGATACCAGGCGGCATCGACCGGATCCATGGCCTGTAGTTTGGCAGCCATCGTCCCTCCTTGCGGTGAGTGCTGCCGGCACAGGCAGCAGGAGTCGTTGTGGCACAGGCAGATTCTGTCTCTTTCACGATAGCACAGCTGCCAGAAAACTTTGCCAGTCTGTCGGGCAGTTTCTCGAAAAGCGCGTCTTTGTGTTTAATCCAATATAGGCTGGTAATCCCTCGATCGTGATTCTTTCAATTCACAAACCAGGTTTGTCTAGGCCGTAGAATAATGATTGACACGCTACTAGGAAGAACACTGTACAGTCAAACAGGAGAAGATCATGACGCAGGGGCGCCGATCCGTCAGCAGCGAGACAGTCTGGGAGAGCATGGCAGGCTACAGCCGCGCCGTGCGTGTTGGGGATCGCATCCTCGTGTCGGGTACAACGGCTACCGGCCCCGATGGCCTCGTCGGAGCCGGTGACCCGGCAGCACAGGCGCACTATGCCATCGCCAAGATCGAGGCAGCGATTCGCCAGCTTGGCGGCCGGCTGGAAGATGTCGTGCGCACGCGCGTCTATGTCAGTGACGTTGCGCACTGGGAGGCAGTTGCGCGCGTGCATGGCGAGCGCTTCGGCTCTATCCGCCCGGCCAACACGCTCGTCGAGGCACGGCTCGTCGGACCGGAGTATCTGGTCGAAATCGAGGCCGAAGCCATTGTCGGCGCCGGCGAGGGAATCGCGTGATGCATTTTAGCCTACGTCTCAACAATGATCTGGCAGTGACGGAGTATGTCGCCGTTGCGCAGGCGGCCGAAGCGGCCGGCTTTGACCAGATTTGGGTCAGCAACGACCTGTTTCTGCGCAGTGCGCCGGTGATTTTGCAGGCGATTGCCCACGCCACGGAGCGTATCGAGGTCGGTACGGGGATTCTCAACCCGTACACGATCCATCCAGCTGAGATCGCCATGCTGGCTGCAACGCTGGACGAAGCGACTGGCAATCGCTTCAACCTGGGGCTGGCGGCAGGTGCCGGTGAGTTCCTGAAATGGGTCGGCATCGAGAATGCGCAGCCGCTCACAGCCATGCGCGAGTCAGTGCTGGCCATCCGCGGCTTGCTGCGCGGCGAGCGTGTCCCAATGGCGGGCAGTTTTCTGCGGTGGAGCGGCGAGGCGTATCTACGCTTCCGCGCGCCGCGCGTGACGCCGATCTATATCGGGGCACTGGGTCCCAAGATGTTGGCTTTGACCGGCGAAATAGCCGACGGTGCACTGCCGCTGCTCTTTCCACCGGAGCATTATTTTGCTGTACTTCCCTATGTGGAAGAAGGGCTGGCAGTGCGCTCGGAGACGCTGGCGCCGCTTGATCTGGCAGCGTGCATCTGGGTATCGCTTTCGACCGACAGTGCGGCTGCACGGCGCGTCCTGGCCGAAAAGATTGCGTATTACGGCCATGCCCTGAGCCCGCTCATCCTGGCTCGTCTTGACGTCGAGCAGGCGGATTTTCGTCCGATTGAGCAGGCACTCATGGTAGAGCGCGATCTAGAACGCGCGGTGAGCCTGGTGGACGACCGCATGCTGCGAATCGGGGTAGTAGGCACCGCCGCCGATGTCATCGAACGCCTGGAGCCGTTGGTTGCCGCCGGTGTGCGGCACTTGAGCTTTGGCCCACCGCTTGGGCCGAATCGGCTCGAAGCCGTGAATCTGCTGGCTGAGGTTCTGCGCCATTTCCGGTGTGGCGAACCAGGCCAGCAAAAATAACAGGGACAGGCGGGTGACTGCCTGTCCCTGAGCCATGAGGGATGCAATTGCAGGATCGGCGTCGGGGGATACGCCGATCAACAATGTAGAGGTTTGGGGGAGATCGAACTAGATGATTTCCGACTTCAGGGGAGCTGTCTGAACATACTCTACTCTTCAGAGTAATTGACGATCGTCAAAGATTCGTCAAATAGCGTGGATTTGGGGCAAATTCGGCGGCAAAAAAGGCTCTTTACAGAGTACACCGAGTGATTTACAATACTGATTGACCCGAACTCTGCAAAGCTTTGCTCACCAAGCAACCAAACAATCAGTCGTTGATATC
>CAIRNL010000361.1 GCA_903879975.1 uncultured Chloroflexota bacterium
GACCTGACAAGGACACCGCCGCCCAACGATGCGCAACAAGCGGGGCCAGAAGCTGTGTTGGAGTAGATCTGGGAGCCGATGATCGAGGCTGTGCCTCCATAGACAGAGACACCACCGCCCCCGTGCTTGTTCAGAATGATCACGCCGTCAGTCATGACATGCAACACCGTATTCAGCCGATCTCGCTCGCGGTTGCGCTTGCGGCTCTGCCGCTCCAGCCGCCCGGCCATGCTGTTCACGGCCCGGCCCAACGCACCGATCTCGCCAGGACCGCGCGCAGGGACACGGGCATTGAGCTCTCCAGCGGCAACACGCTCCACGGTAGCCGTGATTTGTCGCACCCGCCACAAACTGACTTCCAACGCACCCATGAGAAATAGACAGGCAGCGACGATGGCGAGTACCCCAGCGACAATAAGCTGCGTCCCTGTACGCTCACCTGCAGCCATGAACCCAATCAGCACCGTAATGATGATTGCCGTACCCGCGAAAATGGCGAGCAGATAGCGCCAGCGATCCGTGGCGATCAGCACTAGGCTCTGCCACGAAAACGGCCGGTGCAGCGGGCTGGCGCTATCGCCCCGCTGTTCGGCGCTGGCAGTTGCTGTTTCAGCGGATGCCTGCTGCGTTGCGTCAAGTATGGGGGAAACGTCTCGTGATTTTGTCATGCCTCGAAGCGATAGCCAACTCCACGCACGGTGATGATTCGCTGCGGATCAGAAGGATCTATCTCGATTTTTTCGCGTAGCCAACGAACGTGGACATCTACTGTGCGGCTGCCTCCGTCAAACTCCCAGCCCCAAACTCGTTCTAGGATGAGGTCGCGACTGAGGACGATCCGGCGATGACGTGCCAGAAAAACGAGCAAATCGAACTCCTTGGGCTTGAGATGGTGCACAACTCCCTGCACTGTGACCTCGCGCCGGCTCAGATCGATGACAAGGTTGCCGAATAGCATACGCTCGGTCGCCACAGCCGGCAATGTCGTCGCCGCTGAGGTGGTAGCTTCCTCACGATCGAGACGCACACGACGCAGCAGCGCTTTGACGCGCGCCGTCAACTCGCGCATGCTGAACGGCTTGGTCAGGTAGTCGTCGGCGCCCATCTCCAGGCCAACAACTTTGTCGACCTCCTCGCTGCGCGCCGTGAGCATGAGGATCGGCGTATTCCTCTCCTGGCGTAGGATTCGACAGACCTCAAATCCGTCGATGCCCGGCAACATGATATCGAGCACGATCAAATCCGGCTGTTGCTGGCGAGCGGTTTCCAGCGCCTTGCGCCCATCAGTGGCCGTGATTACTTCATAGCCCTGGCGGCGCAGCGAATAATCGAGGGTCTCGAGCAGAGACGGTTCGTCTTCGACAACTAGCACTTTTGTGTTGCTCATACGCAGTTCTCTTTCCCATCCGGATGCACAGGGCGGACAATGCCACTGCTGGCATGCTGGTCTCATTCTGAAGGGGAAACCGTGCTGCTGTCAACTGACGGGCGAGTGGAGAGTCGGGTCTCGTTTGCGGAGCCGCGCCAGCAACAAGCCGCGCCCCAACACGGCCGCAAGCACTAGCGCACCCCCTGCCAGTGCCAGGAGACTCGGTCTCTCGCCAATGACCAGAAAGACCAGGATCGGATTGAGGATCGGTTCCAGGCACGAAATCAGGATGGTCTCAATGGCAGAGAGGGAGCGGATCGCAACGGCGTAGAGCACGAAAGGTAGCCCAAGCTGGAAGATGCCCAGGAAACTCAGGGCCGCCCAATCCATCGGCTGTACCTGCGACATCGCCAACACTGGCAGCCCGACGGCAGCTGCCAGCAGGTTGCCCAACAACACTGTCTCCAGTGTCGAACCGTCTTTCTGCTTGCGCATGAACAGTGTCATCCAGGCCAGGGCGATGCCACCCAACACGGCCAGCAGGTTGCCAGCCATGCCCGCTGGGGTCAGGGCATCGCCAAAGAAGAGCAGCATGCCACAGGCTATCCCCCCCATGGCAGCGTAATCGGCGGGCAGCGGGCGCTCGCCCAGGAACCAAAAACTGAAAAGAGCGACCCAGATCGGCGCAGTGTACTGCAGCAGAATCGCATTGGCCGCAGACGTCCATTGCGTTGCCTGGACGAAACAGAGCACCATGACGAGATAGGCGACGGCGCCGCCTATCTGTGGCAGCGACCACGTCCAGCGCGGCCGTCGCACGAAGCAGAGCAGCACGAGAGCGGCAATGGCGCTGCGCCCGCCGACAATCGCCAGCGCGCCCAGGCTCGATTGCTTGATCAGAACGCCAGAGGTGCTCCACAACGCAACGCAGAGCAACAACAGCAGGACCGCCTGACGGTGAGAAGTGGGTCTAGCGAACATAGGGCAAGAACGCTGCGATGAGTTGGGCGAGCAGAATCTTCGTGATGGTTGCCATGGGGAAAGCCAGGGCGTAGCCATGGTTGGGCAGATCGTTGCGCGCCTGGTTGATAGCCGTCGCCTGCACTGCAGGCTGTGTATGGACGGCAGAGACGATTCCTGTCAAAACGCCGAAGGGCAGTTTGAACCAGCGATAGCCGATCAGCAGCACCAGGAACGGCGTTGTCAGCGAGACGACGGCACCCGCAAGCAGAATGCTCAGCCCACCCTCCTGGGTCAGCGTGCTGAAAAAGGTGTAGCCTGAGCGAATGCCGATCCCTGCCAGCAGCACCGTCAAACCGATCTGGCGAATGGTGAGGTTGGCGCTGTAGGGCAGCGTCCAGACGATGGGGCCGCTGCGGCGCAACGCGCTGAGGATGAGGGCGACAATCAGCGGCCCTCCAGCCTCACCCAGACGGAATTCGATACCGCCGGGCAGATGGAGCGGGATCAGGCCGACGAGCAGGCCAATGGTCACGCCGAGGCCAAAGGAGCCGAGGTTGATCTCGCTGAGCTTCTTGTAGGAATCGCCAAAAAATTCGCTGAGCAGCTTGACCTGACTGCGCGGCGCAACAAAGCGCACGCGATCGCCCAGCTCTAGGCGCAGGTCGCCAAACGCCAGCAGTTCGATATCGCCGCGCCGCACGCGCGTCACGATCGCCCCAAACCGGTGGGGCAGGTCGAGGTCAGCCAGCTTTCTGCCGACCAGCTCCGGCTGCGAGACGAAGACACGGCGAAAGTCATAGTCGCTGCGATCTAGCTCCAATGGCTCGGCTGCCGGTTGCCCCAGCGTGCCGACCACGCCATCCACATCCTCGGGCGTGCCGATCACGCTCACCAGATCGCCCAGTTGCAGCTGGGAGTCGCCGCTGGCCAGTTCGATGGTATCGCCATGGCGCAAGCGGCCAAAGAGAACCCGCCACGCCTGACGCCCACTCATGTCGCGCAGGCGCCTGCCCACAAACGCAGGGTTCGTCACACGCACTGTGCGGTTATAGAGCTCCTGTTCGACAGGGAACATGTCGCGTACCTGGTCGGCGTCCTGCTTGTAGTTGATGCGCCAGACACGCTGCATGATGAAGATGGCAAAAATCGGGCCGAGCACTCCTATCGGATAGGCCACCGAGTAGCCGACGACCGGCTCCGCAGCAACCGACGCAGCGGCAAGGGCCGGCGGTGTCATGCTGACAAAGGTGATGACCTGGGCGAGAGCCGGCGTGTTCGTCAGCGCCCCAGTGTACAGTCCGGCCGCCACCGATGACTTGAATCCGAACATATAGGACTGGGCAACGACGATCAGCGCAGCCACAATCAATACACCGGCTACCATGATATTGTCCCGCAGCCCGTTCCGTGAGAAGGATGCGAAAAAGCCAGGACCGCTGCTCAAACCAACAGAGTAGACAAAAAGAACCAGTCCCAGTGAAATGAGTTCGGGGGGCAACGTCAACGCTGGGTTGAGCGCGCCAAAAGCAAGCCCGATAAAGAGAACGGCTGCAATACCCAGCCCCGTGCCCTTGATGCGAATCTCGCCGATTAAATAGCCGATCGTGGAGACGAGGAAGAGCAGCAGCAACGGATGCTTCACGAGCAGGTCGATCAATGGACTCATAGGCGCAGCGGTAGCTCACACATGGCTGGGCTGGATGCTGGCCAGCATCCAGCCTGAGAGGGACAAAGATTGGCGTCAGCCATCAGCCGAGATCGGGAAACGCAGATAAACGATGACGCCAGGCGAATCCATCCGATTGGCAATGTGGCATTCCCCGCCGACTTCCCACACCAGCGACGCCACCACCGATAGGCCAAGACCCATTCCCGGCACTTCACCGGTGAAGTAGCGCTCTCCCTGGTAGTAGGGCAGCCAGACACGGCCGAGTTGCTCAGGCGACAGATGGATGCCGTCGTCCCGCACGCTCAGCGTCACACACCCCGCCGTCGCAGTGGCCGCAATCGTCAGGGCTGGGGTGTGGGTCGGGTGAAATTTCTTCGAATTCTCCAGCAGTTCGAAGAGAATGGATTCCATGGCCTGCTGCGAGAGCGGCAGGCAGACCCCTCGCGCCACATCCATGTCGAGTGCAACTGCCTTCAAATCCAGATGGGCGGAGACGTCGGTCACGAGAGGTGCTAAATCGTCCATACAGAAATGTTCGCCGATATGCGAGACCAGCGAGGGCGTGCTGGCAAATTGTAGCACATCACTCACCGCATCCACGATGCGCTGCGCACCGGCAGAGGCAGCCTCGACCAGTTCGACAACCTCCTGTCTCGACATGTTCTGTGGCGAACTGAGGGTCAAGAGCTCTATGCTGCCCATCATCATATGCATGGGGGTGTTGAGTTTGTGCATGACCATTGTGTGAAAAGACCACATGTCGCGCACGGTGGTCTTCTCCGCTGTAATGTTGCGCAACCGTACCAACTGCCCATGCTGGTCGGACGCTGCGATGTCATGGAGGGATACCTCCATGAAAGTGGCTGCCGACTGCGCTGTCTCCGGCGCTACCAGCAACAACGCGGCGCTGCGGTCACCGCTCTTGATCTGCGGCCAGTTCGCCCACAACTCCTGCGGTTCGCAGCGAAAATTACGCTGCGCTGTAGCCAGGAAGGAAGGTCGTGACGCACGGATGTCAACGCCGTCCAGCCCAAGCAGGAGCTGTGCTTTCTGGTTGGCATACAGAATCGTGTCGCCGTTCAGCAACAGGTACCCATCCTCCGCACGATCTACCACCCATTCAAACCGAGCGCGTTCTTCGAGCAGGCGTCGATAGCGGTTGAGGCGCGTGATGGTGCGCACACGCGCACGCAGCTCGGTCGAATCAAAAGGTTTGGACACAAAATCGTCGGCGCCGCTGTTGATGCCC
>CAIRNL010000362.1 GCA_903879975.1 uncultured Chloroflexota bacterium
CGTCACTGGCGTGGGCGTAGGCGTCACTGGCGTAGGAGTGGGCGTCACTGGCGTAGGAGTGGGCGTCACTGGCGTAGGAGTGGGCGTCACTGGCGTAGGAGTGGGCGTCACTGGCGTAGGAGTGGGCGTCACTGGCGTAGGTGTGGGCGTCACTGGCGTGACAGTCGGAGTCTCCGGCGTGGCCAGCAATTCGATGACGACAACACCGGCGTCGAGGCGCTCGAGCACTGAACTGCCGCCAGACGTCACATCGCTGCGCCGGGGGGCGAGGCTGGAGAAGGTAAGCGGTGTTCCCTCCGTTGCCCCGCCGGCCTTGAAGACGATAGTCAACAACGTGAAGTCCGTGTTGGGGAGCGACTGGCCCAGTGCGCCTGCGGCAAAGTTGACATGGCCCCGTGTGTTGTCGAACTCGCTCTGCAGGACAGTCGAAAAAGCCGTGCCGGTCACGAGCTGGCTCACCTGCAACTGCGCCGGGTCAAAGTTTACGTAGGCAGCAGCGGCGTTGACAGCTTGTGCAGTATGCACCCGGACGGTCACGCTGAAGACTGCGCCCACCGTCACGGTTGTTGTGGGGGGGGCAATTGCCAACACGGCCCCAGGCGCATCGGCATGAAGCACAGATGCGTCAGCGCCTGGCATCCAAAACGCAGCCAATACCGTCCCTAGCATCCACACGGCAGCGAGCAGGCTACTCCATTGCACAAAGCGAGTGTTGCGTTGAGTTTGGTTCATATCGCTTCCTCCTTACAGCATCCTACCATGTTGGCCAGCATGCACCTTGACAAATCCAACCAGGGTATAACTCCACTTCGAGGCATTCTCTGTTGGTCATCGCCACCGGCGTGGACTACGTCACGCCAGTGACTTCATCAGCCGATCGGAATCAACAGTCCCGCACGACCAGCTCGTAGTCGCCAGCGAATGTCTGCGGCACACCCACCCTACAGGCTGTCTCAGCTGGTGTGGCGATGTGTGAGGCGGCCCCGCGTCTACGCGCCGCCCAGGCAGTTGTCGGCCGCTGTGCGCAAGATCTGCTCCAGGCGGGCGATTTCGGCGGGGGTCTTGTGGCGCCGCAGGGCGCGCGTGCGGAGCTGGCGTACACGCGTCGGCGTAATCTGCAGCGCTTCAGCGATCTTGAGCACTGGCCAGGGGACGTCACCGTCCAGCGCGTACAGGTGCGTCACCAAATCGAAGAGGCGCACGCCGTTCGGAGCGGTGAGATACTGTGCGCGGATTCCCTCCACCACCTGATCGGCAAACGCCAGCTGGTGTTCGGCAGACAGGGCGGCCAGCGACGGCCTGCTGAATCCGAGGCCCAGCAAGAGGTCGGTGCACTCGATCGGCCGTCCATACAGGGCTGCGACATACCGGTTCACGCCTGTCCAACGATTACTGGCTATCTGCTCGTCCATAGGGCCATTATCCCCCATCTGCCGGATCGCTTCAACCGGCGGCACCCCGCGTAGCGTGTTCGCAGGCTGCGGCGGCGAGCCTGGGGCTAGTGTCGATGGCTGGAGGTACGCCAAGTAGGCGGCGAGGCTGTTGCCTGTGACGGCGCAAGCCAGCTCGATGGCAAGCCCATCCGATCCCGTGCGTGGGATCGCCGTTCTGTACGATTTCGGCTGGGATGGAATCATGCCCTGGCTGCGTGCAGCAGACCCATGGCGTCGGCGCGATTCACCGGCACAGTGGCGGCGCTGTCGAGCAAAGCGGCGCGGCCTGCGCAGAACTGATCCGCCCACTCCGGCGGCGCTTGGCTGCGCCACGGCCCCGCCGCCGCCTTGATGAAATCATAGAAGAGATTGGCGCTCATCTGATCGGTGCGGGCCAGTTCTTCGGGGTGCCACTGCACGCCCACCACATAGGGCAGGGACGGCGCCTCCAATGCCTCAGGCAGGCCATCGTCGGCACGAGCTACCACGCGCAGGCCATAGCCGATGCGGTCGATCCCTTGGTGATGCATGGAGTTGACCTCATGCAGGTGGCCCAGGGCTTGTGCCAGCCGGCTATCAGCTGCAATATCGATAGCATGGCTGATGCGGAAGCGTTCAAAGCTGGGCGGAAAGTAGTCGTGCTTGATGAGTTCCGGCCGCTCGCTGTGCAGATCCTGCGTGAGCGAACCGCCGCACGCTACGTTGATCATCTGCACCCCGCGGCAGACACCCAGCACCGGCATGCCGCGCTCCACGGCCCAGCGCGTCAGCAGCAGTTCGGTGCGGTCGCGCTCCTTGTCCGTGGCGCCCAGCAGGTCGTGCCGTTCTGCACCGTAGTTGGCCGGGTCGATATCCTCACCGCCCGGCAGGAAGAGGCCGTCCAGCCGATCGAAGATCGCGCGCAGCGTCGCCTCGGCCATGTGCAGGGGGACCATCACCGGCAACGCGCCCAGTTGTTCCAGGGTGCGCACGTAGGTCTGGTTCATGATGAAGAGGTTGAGGCCGAAGAAACGCTGCGACTTCTCGCGTCCCATGGTGACGCCGATCAGCGGGCGGTGCATGACGGGCACGCCGTCGGTCACTTCGAGATGGGATTGGTTGCGAAGATCACGGTTCATAGTGCGCAGTTGCCGGCCTTTCTCACCATGCGCCCACCAGTGGGCGTGGCGACATTATATGAAGGGGGTGCGTACGCTGCAAGCTACGGCGCGGTCTGATCGGACTTCCCCACCGCCGCCGCTCCCGGCATGCGCCAGGGAAAACGCCGTCAAGCGTGGCGAGTGGGATGGGCGTCAGGGCGACACACTCGTCACCCGCCGCCCCATTGGTCATATGCAGCGCTTTTGTTATACGATAAGAGAATGGAGAGCGGAACCGTGCCATGACGC
>CAIRNL010000363.1 GCA_903879975.1 uncultured Chloroflexota bacterium
GCGGACTGCCATCCCCCCCCGTGTCAGCGCAGGCTCCATCATCAGCGCTACTTCTTCGCCTTCGTACCGCAGATCGAAGGTGACCAGCGTCCCGTCGGGCACCTGGCGGCCATTGCGATCCAGAATTGGGCCGACCCGCAGTCGAAGCAGGGTGCTCGGGGCGATCTCAGGTCGATCCTGCTCAGACGCAGAGGATGTGCCGGACGCCAGGGCCATACCGTCGCTGTTTTCGAGTGAGAGTGGGATTCGGGCGGCGGGATCCGGCTGCAGGCGATCGGCCAGGCTTTCAAAGCGTGTGCCAGGGACGTCGACGGGCGGCGCGCCGATGGGCGAGTAGCGCCGGAACAGCGCATGAACCGCGCTTTCCAGGAAGGGTGTCGTCTTGCTGTAGACCCCAAAGTACGTGGTCAGTCTGCTCATTTCGGTGGCGTCGAGATAATACGGCGCCTGAAGTGCAAAGACAATCAGATGAGCGTCGTCTACCAGCCTGCCGTGATCGCTGAGGAGCCGTTTGACAGCTGCGCTGGGCGGGGAAGTCTGCGGCACAACGTCGAGCATGACGAAGATGATCCAGTCGGCCTCCTGAATCGCAGCGAGGGTACTGCTGTTGTCCGTGTCGTCTGCTGCGTCGGGTGAGGTAGCACTGGCCTGGGGCGTAGGTACTGCAGGCGCTGCCAGCGCCGAGGTGACGGCAGCCGTTGCGGTCGGCGTCGGGAGTAACAACGTAAGCGCCGACGTCGTCATGCGTGCAGTGTCCTGTACAGTTGGCGTGAGAGGAAGGGTGCCTGCGGGTGCCGGTATGCCGGCGAGATCGAGGTCGTCCAACAGGGCGGACAGTTCGACGAAGGTTTTGCTCTGCACATTCTCCGGATCGATGCTGCCGCTCGACTGCAGGCCATAAAGACGTGCAATGATCTCTGCAACTTCGTCGAGATTCAGCGATGGTTCCTGCTGGCAGGACACACACTCCTGCTGGAGACGGAAGTCGGTAAAAACCAGAATCTTGTCGTCCGCCTCGAACGGCGGCGGCACCTGGGTCGTTTGTGTCGACGGATCGGGGTAAAGGATTGTGATAGCAGAGCGGGCAAGCTGGCCCATCTGCTGCTCTGCCAGATCGCGTGCCTCGCGTTCCAAACTCTGCAGATCGGTGTCTGCCACGAGTACCTTGGAGAGGGGGATGATCGGCTGCGAGTTTTCCAGCAATGTGGTCAGATCGCTCCCAGGATTCACCGCGATCGACTCGCGATAGAGGCCGAGTTTCAGCCGGACGATACGTCGCACCGAGGCGTCGACGAGCGCTGCAAAGTCAGGGTCTCGTTCGTACCGTTCCTGGAAGGCGTTGATAGTCGCCACACTGTTGGCGATCTGGCTCTCCCAGGAGTTGTCGAGGCCGAATTGGGAGAGGTAGAGGAGGTCATTGCCGGCAACGAATGCGTCGAGGGCCAGGCGGGGACTGAAGCCCTCTTCTCCGGCTGCTTCAAAGTAGCGGCGAATTGCCTGGGCGCCCAAGGGGCCGGACATGACAACACCGCCGAGATTCTGCCATTCCTCGAAGCCCTCCTGGCGTAGGATGGTGCGCAACTCCGGCGCCAGGCTCAAGGGTGCAATGCGGCCAGCGCCACCTTGTAGCCCGGAGAATCGCATGTGACTCGTGACCAGTACATCGGTTGCACCTGGGTCCCCTTCGGGATCGATGACGGTGGATGGGCGCCGGGTGACGCCCAAGAACGGTTGCAGCGCGCCCTGGCGCACTTCTGCTTGACTGCTCTGGATGGTGGCGACTTCTTCCGACGGGATGCGATCGCTGCTGCCCTGACCAGGGAAGTTACCCGCCGAGGTGGCTACCCGTCCGGTGCTTCCCTCGTGAATGCCTTCGATGTAGGCGCGGCCCAGTTGGGTCACCCAGTAGGGGTTGCCACCGAATGAATAGAGGCCAAGCTGGCTGATGCGATCGACCCCTTTCTGGGTGAAGACGTCCAGGCTCGGGCCAAGGAGCAGGTTGAAACCCACTGCGCGGATTTCTCGGCCAACGACAGAGCCAACCGCCTTGACCTGGTCGCGGTTCCAAGCAGCGCCCATGGCCATGGGGGATGGCAGCGGCGTGAATCCGCGCCGTAGGGCGGTTGCGGGCAGGCCATCGCCCATCTGATTGACGCCGATCAACAATGGCAGGCTGCTGGGCGACGGCCCGCCGACATCCGGAAAGTAGGTGAAGCCTTGCGGCGGCCACGGCATGAGCGGCACAGGCGCAAAGGCACTCTCGGCGGGTAAGCCCAGACCATAGGCCGCCGCCTGAAGCTGGTTCGCCAACACGGCAACCTGGCGTGGCGTATCGATCCCGCGTTCGTTGGAGAAGTTGCCGTTGCGCGGGCTCAGCACAACGCCCCCCACATGATATTCGTAGACTAGATCGACAATGTCGCCGCCATACTGAACGTCATTGCCCGGAAAGGTGACGACAAAGAGCTGGCCAACACGCTCGGCAGGTGACATGCGGTTGACCAGCAGCGCGGCCAATTCGTCCATCTGGCTGGCCGCGGCCGACAGAACTGGCGTGGCTGTTGCCGCCGACGATGAACTTGGCATGGGCGTCTGTGCAAAGAGGGGAGCAACCTGTGCAAGCAGAATAGAGAGTGCGGTAAGCAGCGCCAGTTGCGTCGACCGCCGTGCAGGGATCGCCAGGGCAACACTATGCATGTTTCGAACAGTAGTCCGTGGCCTCATCCGCCGGTCGAGGGGATGATCCTGGTCCCGAGTCGGCTTCATCGCATGCATCTTAGCACGGCACTGATTCCGAGGCTAACTTGCCGACGGCGCAACAAAACCCAAAGGCGCTCCAGGCAGTGAGAACTGCGCGACGTCCAGCCACATTTCACCATTGGCTTCCCCAGGTTGTCGCCAGAGGTCTGGGGGTAAGCGGAATGGATCGCAGCGGGCAGAAGACTCCAGTGGGCGCCACTCCTAGACAAGAAGGCATGGAATCAGTATACTTCTAATAGGCAGTGCCGGTCGTTGTCGGCTTCATGATCCGTGTGTGTTGCATCGCTATGGAAAAACAGCAAAATCTGATCGAACTCGACGCGCAGAGAGGTGAGCTGGACGAACCGGATGGGATTGCACGTCAGACTGCACGGCAGGCTGCACAACAGACTCTTGCCGAAGCCGCCCAGGTGGTCATTCCCGCTCTGTTCCTGGCTCTCGTCGTACATTTATTTCTGGCCCAGGCGACCGTCGTCTTTGGGCAGAGCATGGAACCGAACCTGCATCCGTATCAACGCCTGATTGTTGATAAGATCAGCTACCGCCTGAACGCCCCGCAACGCAATGATATCGTCGTCATCCGCCTGCCCGATATGGACGAACTGCTCGTCAAGCGGATCGTGGCGCTCCCTGGCGAGCGAGTCGAGATCCGTGGCGGCGTCATCTATGTGAACGGCGATGCCGTAGCCGAGCCATTTCCGCACGATATGACGCCCTATGACATGGCGCCGATTGTCCTCGGCCCGCTCTCCTACTTCGTGCTGGGTGACAACCGCAGCAACAGCAATGACAGCCGCGCATTTGGCCCGGTGGCACTCGACGAAATTCTCGGCCGCGTCTGGCTACGCTACTGGCCAATCGACGAGATCACAAGTTTTTAGTGCACCGTTCGCTTCGATCCTGATCGTTGCGCCAGCCGTCGCGCCACAAACTGTTTCACACGCCCAGGTTTCTGCCAGAAGCCTGGGTCTTCCCTCTGCGATGGCCCCTGCATCTCGCCTGGCTTTCTCCCGCCAAATGCCACGATGAGAGCGATCCGCGCAGCAGAATGCGATCGTGCGCACCGATCCGATGCAGCGGTTATGCCAAACTGCTTTCCGGGCTAGCCTGGCAGATTGAAAGCTATGGAAAGCTATGGTAGAGTATGGAAAATTTTTGCCAATCCTAAGACTTTTCTCTATGAACATACGCCGCGTCATCCAACTCTCACTCGTTCATGTGGGTGTATCGCTCACAGTAGTCCCTATCACAGGGACGTTGAATCGCATCATGATCGCTGACATGGAGATGCCGGCTGTGCTGGTGGGGATGCTGGTCGCATTACCCTATCTCCTGTCGCCGCTCCAAGTATTTGTTGGGAACTGGACAGACCGCCATCCGGTATGGGGATTGCATCGCTCGCCATGGATTCTGGCTGGAGGCATTTTGGCCACCTTTGGCAGCTATCTGGCCGCGCACGCCGCCTATCTGCTCGACGAGCATTTCTGGCCTGGGCTGCTCGCTTCGGCTGCGATCTTCACCTTGTGGGGCGTGGGTGTCAACGTGGCGTCGGTGAGCTATCTGTCGCTGGCCAGCGAGCTGACGGAAAATGAACGCAAAAGCTGGCGGACAGCAACCGTCGGCACGATGTGGACAGCGATGATCCTGTCCACGATTGTCGCCAGCATTGTTCTCTCGCGCGCATTGGCGATCGACGCTTCGGTGGCAGGTGTTTACACGGCTTTCGGCGCAGTCTGGCTCGTGGCGACGGCGCTGATCCTGGTCGGTTCGGCAGGTATCGAGGGGGCTGCAGAACCTGCACGCGCTGTGCGCAGCACAGCCGACAATCCTGTCGCAGCCTTGCGTAGGCTGAGCGGCAACGCAACGGCCAAGCGGTTCTTCGCCTATCTGTTGCTTGTGCTGATTGGCATTCGTGCACAGGATGTCCTGCTGGAACCCTTTGCTGCGGACGCGCTCGACCTTTCCGTCAGCGCCACGACACGGCTGGAAGCCATCTGGGGTGTCGGCGTCTTCATCACGTTGTTGGGAGGACTGGCCCTGATTTATCGCTTTGGCAAACGTGCCAACGCCAACGCCGGCGCAGTAGTTGCGATTGTCGCTTTCGCCGGGATCATTGCCGCAGGTGCGCTGCACAACGCCCCCTTCTTCTATGCTGCCGTCTTTCTCCTCGGTCTGGGCAGCGGGTTGATGACCGTCAGCAACCTCAGCTTCATGCTGGATATGACGATCCCACAATCAGTCGGCCTGTACATGGGGGCATGGGGTGTAGCCAATTTCCTCGCCCAGTCGCTCGGCACGATCGGCGGTGCGCTCTTCCGTGATGTGGCGTACCTGCTCACCGGCGATGCGGTGCTCGGCTACATGACCGTTTTCGGCATCGAGATCGTCGGTCTGGTCGTGTCCATCCTCCTCTTTCGCACGATCTCGATCGAGCAGTTCCAGCACGAAGCCGAAGTGGAACTCGTCGATGTGCTGGCGCTGGCCGGCGATTGACCCTGCCCTGTACATCCTATTGCCATGAAAATGCCGCATGTGCGACCGGAATTTGTCTTGCATTCATTGTCTTCCTCTATGATAGACTGAAGATAGAAATTGATTCGGCAGCTGTGTTACGTCTGATGGGGCGCGCTGCTGATAGAAGATAGGGAGGCACGCGATGGTCAAAGTCTTGATCAGCTATGACATGCAGCAGGGGAAAGAACAGGAATGCCAGGAGTATTTGGTGAACAAACTGGCTCCGGGGCTGGCGCGCA
>CAIRNL010000364.1 GCA_903879975.1 uncultured Chloroflexota bacterium
CACGAATTCACCGTTGCCCAGAGCCTCGATCACCGCACGCCCCATGCGCGTCATGATGCACATGTTGACGACCACGTACGGCGAATCGGTCAGTTCGACGCCAACATGGGAGATCGGTGAGCCGATGGGTCCCATGCTGAAGGGAATGACATAAAGCGTACGGCCGCGCATGCTGCCGTCAAAGCGGCCGCGCAGTTCGATCTTCATCTCGCGCGGATTCTTCCAGTTATTCGTGGGGCCAGCATCTTTGCGGCTCAGCGAACAGATGAAGGTGCGATCTTCGACGCGGGCAACGTCGCTCGGATGGGTACGGGCGAGGAAGCTATTGGGACGTTTCTCCGGGTTGAGGCGAATGAACGTCCCGCTCTCGACCATCTGCTCGCACAGGCTGTCATACTCGGCCTGGGAGCCGTCGCACCACTGGACCTGATCGGGTTTGCAAAGGGCCACCATTTCGTCTACCCAACGGATTAACTCAACGTTCTTGACATACTCTGGGGTCACATAATTTTGCATAATTTTCGTGTCCTTTATGCATCGTTTCTTGGTTTTTTTGCCGCTGCGGGGAGATCAGGCAGCACTGAACTTTACTATAGCGTATCCGCCTTAGGTGTCCAAGTGACACTTATACCTGTTTGTGCCGGGACATATCCCGTTGCCTGTCGCGGGTAATAACTTTCCAAAGCCGTAGGGCCGCCGTACAATGGCGCATGGTATGTCGAAATTGGGAATCCCAGTCACCGGCAGCGTGGCCGTTCGATGGTACTGTTGCGGCAGCCGGAAGATTGGGTATGTAGCAGGACAGTGACAATGACCGATATGCGGCAGGCTACCCTGATCTATAACCCGCATGCCGGTTTTGATGACTGGCAGCAAAATGTCAATGCAACGGCCAACTATTGGCACGCCCATGGCTGGGAAGTGGCACTGCGCCAGACTGAGTATCCCGCGCACGCCACAATCCTGGCAACCGCCGCCGCACGCGCGGGACACCAACTGGTGCTGGCAGCAGGTGGTGATGGCACCCTGCACGAAGTTGCCAATGGGCTACTCGGTTCGCCGACGGCGCTTGTCCCGTTGCCTGCCGGCACCACCAACTGTCTGACACGCGATCTCAGCCTGCCGACACCGAACCGCAACAATCCGAATTGGTTGCTGGATGCTTCTGAACGGCTGCTCGCCGGCAAGATTCAACAGATGGATGTCGGCGAGTGCAGCAACGGACGCTCCTTCCTGTTGTGGGCAGCCGCAGGAATCGACAGTCGCATTGTCGAAAGTGTGGAGCCGCGCTCCCGCCTGCTCAAACGCTTTGGAGTTGCCGGCTATGTCGCCAAGGCCACGGTGCCGTTCCTCCTCTACCGCGGCGCATCTATGCGTGTTTCGGTGGACAACGAGACGATCTCTGGCAACTTTCTCAACGTCACTATCTGCAATACGCGCCTTTATGCCGGCGGTCTCTTCAATCTGAGCCCGTACAGTGTTCTCGACGATGGGAAGTTGGAGGTCTGGATCCTACCGGGGCGCTATGCGCCGCGCATGATGCTGCACAGCGCGCAGATCGTCGCAGGCCGTCACTCCAACCATGGCGACATCCTCTGCCTGGTCGGGCGCCATGTGATAATCGAGTCTGACCCGCCGCAGCCCTATCATCTGGACGGCGAGTTGAACCGCTCGACGCCTATCACGTGCACCTTGCAGGAACGCTTCCTGCGTATCCTGGCGCCACAAGGGGCGCCGCAGGATCTGTTCGTATGGCCCGGCACACCCCTCCATTCTGCTTCGCCTGAGGTTGCAACACGCCCGCTGACCTGATCCGCCTGCCCGGCCCTGCTGCTCCCGGGCAGGCACAAAACGCGCAGTTGCACACACTTTGCATGGGGAATGAGTTTGTTGTATACTACTTTTGCTGACCTCTCAGCACAATCAAGCTGTCTCTAAATTACTGGATTGACTTGTCCCAAAGTAAAAGGAGAATTCTATGCGCAAGGTAATGATCTTGCTCAGCGCCCTGATGGCCTTCGCCATGGTGCTGAGCGCGTGCGCCGTGCCCGCCGCAGCGCCTGCTCCGGCTGCCGAAGCACCAGCCGAAGCTGCAACGAAGCACCTGCCGCCGAAGCCGCCGCCTGCACGCCGGGTGAGGGCTCTGTCGCAGTGCTGCTGCCGGACAGCGCATCGTCTGCCCGCTGGGAAAACGATGACCGTCGCTACTTTGAAGAGGCCTTCACGGCCGCAGGCGTCGAGTTCAGCATTGTCAATGCTGAAGGCGATGCTGCCGCTCAGCAGACGCAGGCCGAGCAGGCACTGACCAATGGCGCCAAAGTGATCCTGCTGGTCAACCTCGACAGCGGTTCGGGCGCTGCCATTATCGCCAAGGCCAAGGAAGCAGGCGCTCGCGTCATCGACTACGATCGACTCACCATTGACACGGACAATGCTGCCAGTGTCTACGTCAGCTTTGACAACGTGGCCGTCGGCAAGGCGATGGGTGACACGCTGGAACCGCTGATCAACGCCCTCGGCAAGACCCCAGCCCGTGTCGTGCAGCTCAACGGCTCGCCGACCGACAACAACGCTACCCTTTTCCGTGAGGGCTACTTCGGCGTTGCCAAGCCGCACTATGACGACGGCTCGTGGGAACTGGTTGCCGACCAGGCCGTGCCAGGCTGGGATAATCAGCAGGCGCTGACCATCTTCCAGCAGATTCTGACGGATGCCGGCAACAGTGTCGACGCCGTTTTCGCCGCCAATGACGGTCTGGCCAACTCGGTCATCTCCGCCCTGAAGACGGCCGGTCTGGAGCCGATGCCCGTCAGTGGCCAGGATGCTACCGTTGCGGGTATTCAGAATGTGCTCTCCGGTTGGCAGAGCATGTCCGTCTATAAGCCGATCAAGGCTGAGGCCGAAGCCGCTGCCGCTGCTGCGATTGCACTGCTCAACTGCGAAGATGCTAGCGCACTGGCCGAAGGCAATGTGCTGAACAACGGCAAGGTCGATGTTCCGTTCATCAAGCTGACCCCGGTTGCCGTCACCAAGGACAATATCAAGGAAACGGTGATCGCTGACGGGTTCCGCACCTGGGAAGAGTTGTGCGTGGGTGAGTTCGAACAATACTGCCCGCCCGCAGACCAGCGCTAAGATGATGTGCGGCAAGAAGTCCCCCTAGAGCCTCTTGTGCTATCGGATCGGACAAGGAGGGGCGAGTCATTGACTCGCCCCTCTTGATAGGTGTGACAGGAAGGAGTCCGCGCGTGGCTACCCAGCCGATTCTTGAATGCAGGTCTGTGTCGAAGAGTTTCGGCGCCGTTCAAGCGCTCTACAAGGTCGATTTCGATGTGATGCCTGGCGAAGTCATGGCGTTGGTCGGCGACAACGGCGCCGGTAAGTCGACGCTGATCAAGGGCATTGCCGGTATCTACCCGTTCAATGAAGGTGAAATTTACTTCGAGCAGAAGCACGTACATATCCACGGGCCACGCGACACCGCGGCGCTTGGCATCGAAATCGTCTACCAGGACCTCGCCCTGGCCGACAACCTGGACGTCGTTTCCAATATGTTCCTCGGTCGTGAGCGGGTCAAGACGCCCTGGCGCCTCGATGAGTCGAGCATGGAAAAGGCGGCGATTGCGACGTTGCAGTCGTTGGCGGTGACAACCTTGCGCTCCGTACGCC
>CAIRNL010000365.1 GCA_903879975.1 uncultured Chloroflexota bacterium
CAGGCGTTGGGGCCGAAAAGTTCCATGTCGAGCGTGTGATGCTGGCGGCCCCACAGCACGCCGCTTTTCTCCGGATCCCAGCGATCTTCGTTGCCGGGATGCCAGGCAAAGTCAAGCGACTGCTTGACGGCCGGCCACAGGCTGCGCAGCCAGTCGCTGTCACCGCAGATCTTCCAGTCGCGGTAGGTCTTGATTACCCCGCCAAACTGGCCGTCCGCGCAGGGGCGGAATGGCCAGAGCGGTGCACCCAGCGGCAGCTGCAGCCGAAAGACCATCCCGCCGTCGTCGCGCAGGTTGTAGCGGAAATCGGCTTCGCGCATAGAGCGCTCCAGCGCCGGGAAAAGGAAGGGCAGCGTCTGCTGATAATTCCACACATGCGTGCAACTCCCCTCACAGCAGCCCGCATCGTGGTGGCAGCCTTCCCATCCATAAAAAGTGCCATCTTCCAGGCGCAGCACGGTCGGCGACTTCAGAATCGCCAGGTTGGCCGACACGGCGTCGAGGGCAGCTGGCGGCAGGCTCGATGCAAAAAGCGCATCGTGAAAACGGTGCGTCTCATCACGCAGGCGAGCCCACGCCTCCAGCGCATAGCGGGCGCTGGCCAGTGAATTGGGCCAGACGGTGGCGTAGTAGTTCTTCCACGTCGAGTCGACGCCGGGTGGCAACACCTGATCGGGTTTCCAGTAGTTCTCACAGACTGGGAAGTTCCAGGCAATGACAAAGTGGATGGTCCGGCTCTCCCCCGGCGCCAGCGAGAAATGTGCGGCCAGCACTCCCTCGTTGCGGTTGCCGGCGCGTTCGAGGGGGTAGTGGCGATTTTGCAGCGGCCCGGGCGTCGTGAAATCCTTCCAGTAGACTTCCAGGCTGTCGAACCAGACGCCGCGGAACCAGTACTCCTGCCAGCTCAGTGTTGTCGCTCCGTCGAGGCCGGCATCGGTGGCCAGCGTCAGATCCCCGTACGCAGGTGTGCCCGGCGCCACACCGTCGGAAGTGAGATGGAGCGCATGGCCCCACGCTTCAGCGCTGATGGTGTGGCGGTTGTTGGACGGCAGTGGATTGGCGAGCACGCCGGCCAGCGTGTAATCGATCGATTCCGTTGTGGTGTTGGTCACCGTGTACGCAAAGAAGGCCGCCGGCAGGCTTGAGTCGCGCTCGTTGAGCGGGATGAACGGGCTGAAGGCGGCCAGCTTGACGTCGCCGGGAAAGTGGTCATCGGCAAATGCCAGCTCGGCCAGCGGATACTCGCCGTGGAAGGTCACGTCGGCGAAGTGGGGCAGCCCCGTCAGATACTCGCGGCGCGGCCCCCAACCAAACGAATTGAAGCGCGCCCCGCTCAGTTCGCCCTGATAGGGCGCATTGAGGTTGCCGTGCAAGATGCGTGCGTCCAGGACTTTACCACCTCGCTCCGCTCGCACGGCGAAGTGCGAAAATCCGTTGACACTCCCTTTGTTGGGCCGGTTGAAGATTTCCCAGTCGATCAGCCGGCCGTTGCCTGCCAGGCCAATGCTGCCGGCGCCGATGCCGCCAAGAGGAAAACTGATCTGTGCGGTCTTGGCGCCGCGATAGACAAAATTGCTCACTGAATACTCCCTGTCTGTGCCCGCATGGTTGGCGACGCAATGCTCGACCTACATGCGGTAGGTTGGACGTGGCGCGCTCGGCTGAAAGCAGTCGAACCGAGCAAAGTCAATCTCAAAATCCGGGAATGGGGACAATTCGGCAAGTGTGCTGCGAACGACTGACTCCAATTCTGCAGGCGGAGCCTGAACCCGTGCGTTGAGCAGGAACGTCAGCCTTGTCGTCTGCTGATCGGCCGGCAGTAGATCCCAACGGATGGGGTCGCACGACTGGGTCATGCCCGCCTTGAAGACGACATCTGCGGTACGCGCCATCACTTTGACATGGGCAATCTCAGCGCCCTGCGTCGTCAGTGAGGCGTCAAGCATCTGCAATAGGTAGCGAATCCAATTGGATGGCGAAAAAGCCCGGCCTGCTGTGACGACGCCATCGACATTGAGCCAGCCCAATGCCTCCTCACCTGCTGCATACCGTTCGTAATCGATGTCGAGCCGGCGCTCGGCCGTCCCCTCCGTCGTCATCACGAAATCGAGCCATGCCGCAACACCTGCACCGGTTGCGGCCGACACAGAATACACACGATCGGCGCCGTGGCGCAATGCCAGGCTCCTGGCGTTCCTCGCTGCGCTGCCCGCCGGCTGCAAGTCTTGTTTCGTGATAACCACCACGTCCGCTTCGGCTAGTTGCCGCTCAAAGAGATAGTCGACTTCTGCTGCAAAGCGGCACTGATCGCGCAGGGGGTCCAACAGAACGGTCAGCGGCGCAATCCGCAGCCGATCGCCGGCTTCCTGGCGCAGAGGGCGCACCACTGTGGCCAGTAAATCCGTGCAGCTGCCAACTGGTTCGGCGAGGATCACATCAGGGTCGACCGTCTGTTGCAGGGTGCGTAATGCCTTGAGCAGGTCTGGAAAACGGCAACAGAAGCACCCGCCCGCCACCTCGGTCACGCCAAACTGCTCATGACCAAACAAAGCTGTGTCCACAAGATCACTTCCCTGATCATTCGTCACGATGCCGACCTTGAGCCCGCGTGCAGCGAGCAGGCGGGCCGCACTGAGCAGCAGCGTAGTCTTGCCTGCCCCCAAAAAGCCGCCGACCAGAATGAGGAGCGTTGTCATACCGTGTGCCTCGGCGTGCCAATAATCACAAGACAGTTGTTCACAACGAACAAACCATAGACGGCGGGGAGGAAGAACAGTAGACCCGTATGAACATAGTACAGGGCGAAGGTCATCAACACAGCGAGGGCCACCAATCCCAGCGTGTTGGCCATATGGCGCGCCGACAGAATGACGCTGTTGCGCAGCGCTACGGTCAAGGCCACGTCGTACAAGACAAGAATCGGGAACGCGTAGAGCAGGACGGTTGCGAAAATCAGAAGGCCCAGAATGACGACGGCAATCCCAAGCAGCAGCGCTGCGTTTCCCATCGCGCTGCCTCCGATTGCCACCCACCAGAGTGCGGGGGCGAGAATTGCGACTGCAATGGCGGAGAGGCGGACGCTGTCCAGCCAAAACCGACGAAAACATGACAGAAGAACGGTGATGCTGCGCACGCGACCCTGAGCCAGATACCCTTCGTAGTGGAGCAGGCTTGCCCATGCGGGCGCAGCTATGACAAGACCCGCCAGCAGGGCCACCCAGGGGAAACCGAGCACGAACAATGCAAAACACGGCGCACAGGCGACGCTAAAAAAAATTGCTCCCAACAATACCTGCGGAAGATTTTCCCAAAGGCAGACAGCTGTCGCCGGAAAGTAAGTGAGTGCATTCAGTGGCGATGCGTCGACCTCATCGTGCACTGACGAGTTCCCTGTCTGCATCTCATCTTTACCCTTTCAAGCCAGTGACGGCGATGCCACGGATCACGAAACGTTGCGCCAACAGGAAAAACAGTAAAACCGGGAAAATGGAGATCATGACGCCCGCCAGGACGTGGGCACGATTGCCCGTCCCCATGTAGCCGTTGAGCATCACAATGGCGATGGGGAATGTGTAGTTTTCCCACGATCGCAGATAGAGCACTGGCCCCAGAAAGTTGTTCCAGGAGCCAAGAAAGGTGAAGATGGCTAACGCAGAAAGCGCAGGGCCGACAAGCGGCAGTGCAATCTGCCAGTACACCCGCCAGTAGCCCGCGCCGTCAATCTTCGCAGCATCGGTCAATTCAGCAGGGATTCCCATGAACGCCTGCCGCAAGAGAAAGACCCCAAACGCGCTGGTGGTCGCCGGCAAAATCAAGGCCCAGTGCGAGTCCAGCAGCGAGACCATACGAATCAGGATGAAGGTCGGTATCATGATGACGGTAGCCGGTACCATCAACGACGATAGGAAAATAAAGAAGATGACATCGCGCCCCGGATAGCGCAGGCGGGCAAAGGAGAAGCCGGCCATCGAACAGGTCAGCAACTGGGCAAAGGTAACGATCAGGGCAATTTTCAGGCTGTTCCAAAAAAACAGCAGGAAATTGATCTGGGGAGATTGGATGACTGCTAGATAGTTCTCCCAGTGAAAGGCTGTCGGCCAAAAGTCAGGCGGCAGATTGAACGATTCCGAAGGGTTGCGCAGCGATGTGGAGAAAATCCAACTGATCGGTGCAAATTCTATCAGCGCCATGACGATCAGAAATGACCAGATCACGATCTCGCCCGCCAGCATCCACACCCGCCGGCGCAGCCGAGAGGCAGGTCTGCGTTGTAAGGTTAGAATGACCATCGAAATAATCGGTGTGTTTTTCGATTGTTCCGATGACCATTCCGGCAATGTCGGCAGAGTTGCAAATCCACTGTGAAGATTGCTGCCGTACTCTACACCTTCTCCGTGTCGCTACTCCGTCACTGTGAAGTTCCACGTATAAGGCGCTCCCATCGGCGTCGTCTGCTCGACAGCAGAGACGGTCACCGTATATTCGTCGGCCGCCAGCGGCGCAGCGGGCGTGAAGGTGAACGAACGCCCGCCCCGTTGTTCGACCGTCCCGTCGACCGGATTGCCTGCCGCGTCGCGCACCGCGATCACCTGGCTCACGTCGCCACCAATCGGCGCCACCAGGATGGCGAACTCCACCGTGATCGCCGTCGGCGCTGGCCCGCTGCTGTCGGGTGACGGCGTGACTGCCGTCACCAGCGGGTCGCGCCAGAACTGGATCGCACGGTGATCGTCTGGCCCCTCGCCGCCCCAGTCGGTGGCCGTGTCCTCGACAAGCATGGTCTTGTCCGGACCGTTGACCACAGTCAGGCTGCGGTTGCTGAATCCGCTGATTGCACCCCATTGCTCTACCGTCTCCCAACTGCCGCGCGTGTACTTGTAGAGCAGCGACGTGCCCTCGCGCAGCGTCGCTGTGTATTCCCACAGCCGGTCGCCGGCCGGTGTCATCGGTGTGAGGCTGGGATTGTAGGGCGCCAGGAAGGCCTCGATGTTGTCGCCGGCGATGAAGATCGTGTCGTTGGCCGGCGTCTCAACGGGCACGAGCACGCGCCACGTCACGTCGACCATGCTCAATTCGGCGCTGAGCGTAATGGGCGCTGACGGCTCCGAGACATTGAAGGCCGTATCGACTGACGCCACGGTGTAGACATAGGTGTTGCCGGTCGTGACAGCAGTGTCAGTGTAGACGGTGGTCGCCTTCGGCACGTCGACGCGCACCGCACATCCTTCCTCGCCCGCCGTCAGGTCCGCCCGGCAGATACGGAACGCGTGCAGGTCTGCCCCACGCGAAGCGCGAATGCCGATGGCGATGAGTGCGCCGGAGCGGGCGACTTCGTCGATGCGGAAGGGTGGCTTGGGCGCCTCACTGTCCGCACTGGGGACGACCGTCATCTGCCCTTGGTTGGCGCTTTCCGTCCACTCGCGGCCGCCGGTCGACGACGCGCGCCACCGGAAGACGTACTCGCCCGCCGCGTCGGGCAGCAGCCGCGCTGCGTAGAGGTCGCCGCCGCCCTGGCTGTCAGCCATATACTCGCCGTCGGTCCATGTGAAGGCATCGCTGCCGGCCAGCGCCCAGCCGGCCTGCACGAGTACGCCCGGCGCTTTTCCTGCGATCTCTGTGAGGCTGGGCACGAAGACCGCCGCACGCGTCTCCTGCGAGGGATCCACCGCACTGAGCGTGTGCTGCATCGTCAGCGGCTCTTCGAGGACGACAGACTGCACCACAGCGTGCGGCGTCAGTGCTATACTCGGACTGGCGGGGCTGCGCAGACCTGTAGCGCCGATCGCCTCGACGCGATAGAAGGAAGTGGCGCCATTGACCACCTCCTTGTCGACGAACTCGAAGGCCATGCTGTCGCCCGGCAACGTCGCCACTTCCACAAAACCACCATCCACCGGCGAGCGTAGAAGGACGTAGCGGTCGCTGCTTTCGTCGCCCTGGATCGTGAGCGTGACACTGCCGTTTCCCTCTTCGCTCCCTACGATCTCCGGCGTCGCTGGGGTGGTGAAGTCAGTACCCTCGCTCGTCACCCAGATCTGGTATCCCATGGCTGGCACGCTGAAGCTCAGATCGCCGGCGTCGCCGACAGTCAACGTCGCCTCGCTCATCGGATCGGCCAGCGCAGCGCCCCACGGCAGATAGCCTGACACGTCGATGCGGACCGCCTGCTCTGTGTCGCCACGGTTCACAGCGACGATGGCCGCGCCACTGCCATCCTTGCGCCCATATACGTAGAGGCCGGCATCGTCTACTAGCAGCGTCTCCCACGAACCGGTGCGCAGGAAGCTGTACTCCTGGCGCAGCTGGCCAAGCTGCTGGTAGCGTGCCAACAGCGTCGTGTCTTGCTGGCGCCAGGCGGGCAGGCTGTCGTAGCCTGCAGCGTCGGGCCACGGGTAGGGCTGGCGGTTATAGGGATCGTCGCGCATCGCATCACTGCCAAAGCCGGCCAGGCCCACCTCGTCTCCGTAGTAGAGGGTCGGCGCGCCGGGCAGCGTGAACTGCAGGACCGCTGCCAGCGCCAGCCGTGCTCGGCCATCGGCAAAGCCGCCGACCGGCTCCAATGCTGCGACGTCGATGCCGTCGTGGTCGAGCACGCGTACGGCACGGTTGACATCGTGCGACGAGAGCAGGTTCATGGCCGTGGCGAAGGCGGCAGGCGGGTAGTCTTCCTGGATGCCGCGCAGGGCTGCCTCGAACGCAGTGGCCGTGAGCGCCGGCACGCCGCCGTCGTTGTCGTCGAAGTCGCCGTCGCGCAGAAAACCAAGCACGGCCAGGCGAAAACGATAGTTCATGGTCGAGTCGAATTCGTCGCCCAACACGCGCAGCCGCGCCTGATCCTCCGGCCATGTCTCGGAGATGAGCAACGCGTCGGGGTTCTGGGCTTTGACGGCCTGGCGCATGCGTTCGAAGAAGTGCGGGTTGATGGCGACCACATCCGGTACGACGTCGATCCGCCATCCGGCGACACCGGGCACAGCGAGCCACCGCAGCGCGATGCCCTCCGCGCCCAGCCAGTTCTCGATCACCTCCGCATTGGCCGTGTCGAGCTGTGGCAGCGTCGCCACGTTGAACCAGCCGCGGTAGTTGACGTCGCCTGCACAGGCGCCGGTGCCAGCCGGTCGCGCCGGGTCGAAAAAGTACCAGCTCCGATAAGGACTCTCTTCGCTCTCGCACGCGCCGAGCGGCTCGTGGCGCGCATCTTTGTCAAAGAAGGGGCTGTCGCTCGACGAGTGGTTGGGCACGCCGTCCAGGATCAGGTTCATCCCGCGCCGCTCGACTTCGGCGGCAAACTGCTCGAATAACTCGTTGCTGGCCGCAAAGTCGTTCGCAACGGCCAGGCTGTCATCGACCTGGCGGTAGTCGCGGCCGTCGTACTTGTGGTTGGAAGGTGAGTCGAAGATCGGGTTGAAGTAAAGGGTCGTCACGCCCAACGTTTGCAGGTAATCCAATTTCTCTTGTACGCCTTGGATGTCACCGCCATAAAACGTGCAATTGTAGGTGCCGGCATACCGCGGGTTGCGGCTGGGATCGTTCGGCTCCGGGTCGGGCAGAATGGAGTTCCACAGCGCAATCGGCACCGCGTGGCCGTCGCATTCCTCCGGATAGAACCAGGCGTCGCTAGTGGGGTTGTTGCTGGGGTCGCCGTCGCGAAAGCGGTCAGGAAAAATCTGGTAGATGGTGGCGTTCTTGGCCCACTCAGGAGCGTCGAAGGCCGGGTCGTAGACATAGAGATTC
>CAIRNL010000366.1 GCA_903879975.1 uncultured Chloroflexota bacterium
CTTTTGATCACCATCCTCACGCTGCGAATCGGAGCCGAGACTCCTTTGCAGCTACCGAGCGACGGCGGGGAGGTACAGCAGGGCGAAACACCCCTCTCCTTTCGTGTCGGCGGTCACTCAGACGTCCTCTGACGGCGTCTGCTCGGTCGGCACTGACCCCGGTGTACCCGTTGGCGGCTCAGGTATTGCAGTCGGTGGCTCAGGTGTTGCAGTTGGCGGCTCGATCGTCGGTGTATCCGTTGGCGAAACCGGCGGTGGCGTCGGCACTTCAGGCGTCGCCGTCGGTGGAAGCGCAGTGGGAGTGTCTGTCGGCGGAACTGGCGTTGGCGGGATCGGCGTTGCGGTCGGCGGCACAGGCGTGGTTGTCGGCGGAACTGCCGGCGCTGTGCCGGCCACAGTTGGCTCCGGGTCACTGGAAGACGTCACCTGCTGGAAGCTGAAGGTTGTGCCGGCCTGCGCCACGAAGTCATCTGTCGCCACCAAGATCACCAGCCGCTGCGTAGCGATCGTGGCGCCACTGGGCCAGGTCGCCGGCATGGCGAAGCTCATCACCAATGCGCCGGCCGCGTCGCTGGTCCCCGAGGCATAGCGGGCGTAGCTCTCCCCCCCGCCGCCGATGCGCGCCAGGTGCACGTAGAGTACAGTATTGGGTGGAAAGCCACCGCCGCTGACGGAGACGATCGTGCCCGCCGTGCCGGAGCCAGGGCTGACCTGGGCATATGGATTGGGCGATGCGGTCGGTGCGACAGGCGGTGTGTTTGTCGGCGCCGGCGTCGATGTGGGCGTTGCGGTCGGGCCAACCGTCAGGTAGGCAAAGACGCTGCTGGCGCTCACGCTGAAGTCGGGCAAGGCCACCGTCACCACAATCTTATCCTGGATCACGTTGCTGCCGTCGGGCCACGTGGACGGCATGGTGAAGGAAAGCGAGTAGCGCCCGCTGCTATCGGCCATGCCAGAGACATACTGTTGCACGGCGCCCTTGCCAATGGCCGTGTCGAGCGTGGCGAGGTAGACGGCAACCGGCGCATTGGCTGGGAAGCCGGCGCCTGCAGCCGTCACCCGTGTGCCTGCACCGCCAGAAGTGGGCGAGAGATTGATAGACGGATTGGGCGGCGTGGCAAAGAAATCGAACGACGCAGCAGATTGCACCGCAAAGTCGCCTGTCGCCGCCAGAACGATCATCTTACCGGTTGGGATGGTGCTGCCGTCCGCCCACCTTGCCGGCATGGTGAAGCTGGCGGCGAAGTTGCCGCTACTGTCGGCGGTGAGCGTCAGCACAGGCGGCACCGTCGAAGCTGCACTGCCGCGCACGACACCGGCCAGGTAGATATTGACCGGCCGGTTGACAGGGAAGCCGCCACCGCGCACGGTGACCTGCGTACCGGGTCCGCCGGAGCCAGGGCTGACCTCCACGTACGGATTTGGCGCAGCGGTGGGGCGCGGCGCCTTGACATCGAAATCAGCAGCGGCACTCACAGCGAAGTTGGCAGTCACGACAAGGAGCGTCAGCTTGCCAGGCTGCATGGTGCTGCCATCGGGCCAGGTAGTGGGCAGCGTAAAGCGGAGGCTGCCATTCCCAAAACGGTCGCTGGCGCCCGATGCGTACACGGTGCTGTCGGCAGCATCGGCCTGTGCAGCGCGCACGTAGGCGCCCAGCAGAAGAGCCACATCTGTATTAGGTGGGAAGCCGCCATAGCTCACAGTGATCTGCGTACCGGTCGGACCTGAAGACGGGTTGGCGTCAGCGAATGGATGGATGGTCGGCGGCGTTGGGGTTGGCGTTGGGGTGTGGGTTGGCGTTGGGGTGTGGGTTGGCGTTGGGGTGTGGGTTGGCGTTGGGGCCGGCGTTTTGTGCAGCCGCTCCCACCAGAAATGTATAAATGCTGCGCCGGCGTGCTGGTAATACTCGACGACGACTTGTTTCTGACCGCTCAGGTTGCGATCGGCAGTGTAAGTCATGTTGCCGCTCATATCACGCCATTCGCCGATAATGCGCTGGCCATCGACATAGACGCGGACACCGTCGTCCGAACGGACAAAGAAACGATAATCGCCCGAAGAGAAATCGATCGTGCGCGTCCAGCGCACCGAGTAATTTTCCGTGCCAATGCCAGGGGCGGATGAAACCCCACTCCAGTTGAAGTCGATGTCCCGGTCGTTGCGCACAGCGACGGGACTGTCAGCCAGGTTGCGATTACCGAAATACTCGCCGCGCCATTCCGGGAAACCGGGCAACGGCGTTGCGGTCGGGCCGCCAGTCAGTTCCCACCTGAAAGACATCTGCGTCGGCTGGCTGCGCTGTCCATAATCAACATAAAAAGTGTGCACTCCCTGGCCGAGCCAGAGATCGATACTGTAGGTGCCATTCTGCACACCGCCCCAGCGGTCGAGCACGAGATTGCCATCGACCCAGATGCGCACCCCGCCGTCACTCTGGCCATAGAGCCGGTAGGAGCCCGCCGAGAAGTAGAGATCGCGATACCAGCGCACCGAGAAGGCGGTCGACGGAATGCCGGGCGCCGGTACGCCAAATCCCCAGTTAAAATTGATAGTTGCATCCTCGCGTACGGCCTTGGGTGAGCCTTGCAACGACGGATTCGCGTAGTATTCGCCTTGCCAGCCCAACCCCGGCGTCGGTGGGAGGGGGTGCGGCGTAGCCGTGGCTGTCGGGCGATAGATGGGCGTAGGCGGTGCCGGCACGACCGGCGCATCGCCGAAATAATCGGTGTAGGCCCGTGCCAGCCAGCCCAGCGTTCCGTCCGCCAGTTGGACGTAGAGCCAGAGGCTGGTGCGGTCCTGGCCGAGCACAGCGGCCGACGTCCCCCGCACCAAGGTGCGGATGATGGGATAAACAGTATCAGGCCCGCTGCGCAGGTTGAGCCCACGGCTGGAGACGATGGCGACGCCGGCACTGCCGGACGGAGCCAACGGCGTAGACGGGGTCAACAGCGGCACCGTGGCCGATGCGGCGGGGGTACCAGTCGCATTGACAAACTCAAAGGGAGCAGAAGCCGTCTGGGCGCCGGCCAGCGCATAGACGACAACTTGCAGGTCGACCACGTCCTGCCAGAAAAACGCCAGCGGAACGACGAAACCCAGGTAGAATCGCCCTTCGGCGTCGGCCGTACCGGTCGCAACCGTTGCCTGGACGAGTTCATCGTCTTGCAAGCCCTCCAGGTTGACGAAGACGACCTCATTGGCCTGCCAGCCGGCACCGGAGACGAAGACTGTATCGCCAGAGGCTGCTGCAATCGGCGCAATCGCGATCATCGGACCCTGATCCGAGGGCAAGGGCGCCTGACGCAGCGGGCCGGCAACGATTGGCTGCATCAGGCAACCGCTCAGCACCATCATCAACAGGACAAGGGTGAGCAGCACAGCAAGGCGCGTACGCGTCGACGCCGGCACTCGGACTGCTAGGCAAGTGAAACGCTCTTTGTTCATGGGATTCACCGCTCGCTGAATGGGACGATGTACTGTTGGAGAGGCAATGGCATATTCGACGGTTCCATTTGATCATATCACAATTGAATGGTCGCTGTGCGACAGACACACGCTCCATGGAAGCGTGAGCCATAGGGGATCGACAGACGTGAAGCATGCAGTACAGAACTACTGGCAGGGACTATTGATTGTGCAGTTCTTCTCCGGTGTGGGCAAGAAAGACATCAGCCAGACTGGGGTGGTTGACGTTCACCTGCACCACGTGAAAGCCAGCCGCGCTGGCAGCCCCAATCAGTGCCGCCAGCCGTCGTTCGCCGTCGTCCACGCCGATCTGGACACGCACGAGATCGTCGGCTGCGTGTTCGGTGACATGCGTGACAAAATCCAGCGCACGCACGGTGAGGAGCAGGCCGGCCGCAGCGCCGTTTCCTGTCAGCGTGACAACATCGGCCCCCATCTGCCGCACCAGATCGCCAGGACGACCTTCGACCACGAGTTGGCCGTGATCGATGATGCCGACGCGGTCGGCTAGAGCCTCGGCCTCCTCCATATAATGCGTAGTCAGCAGTACGGTGATGCCCTGCTCATCGCGCAGGCGGCGGATGTGGCGCCAGATGCTGCTGCGATTCTGTGGGTCCAACCCCTGGGTCGGTTCATCGAGGAAGAGTACCTGTGGAGCCGAGAGCAGGCCACGCGCCAGTTCCAAGCGCCGCTTCATGCCGCCTGAGTAGGTACCGGCCTTGCGATCCAGGGCATCAGTTAACTCGACCAGGGCGCCGAGCGTACGGATCTGTTCTTGTCGCGCCGCGCGGCTCAATCCATAGAGCCGTGCATGAAAATCGAGCAGCTGTCGCCCGGTCAGGTCTGCATCGACCACCATTTCCTGAAACGTGACAGCGATCCTTCGGCGCACCTGCTCAGGCTCGGTCGCCACATTATAGCCGGCTACCATTGCAAGTCCGGCTGTTGGCATCAACAGAGTGGTCAGAATTGAAATGAGTGTGGTCTTCCCGGCGCCGTTGGGACCGAGGATCGCGTAAATTTCTCCTGTGCCCACATGGAGGGTGACGCCACGCAGGGCATCCACGGCTACGCCGTCCTTGCCATCGTAGCGCTTTTCCAGGGCAGTAGTTGTAATAGCGTTCATGGGCGCTGACTACTGGCTGGTCATACGCCAGACACCCAGTCCCATGACAGCACCCGCCATGAGAGCGCCGATCAGCGCCATCTGGAACTTCGTGTGGTCGGCGGCAGCTGTCTTGACGCGCATCCAGGCTACGTGCACGATGCCGACAGCGACGAGCATGGTCAACGGATGCTCCCACGCCGGGAGCGGCGACAATTGCCAGGCGCTGGCCATGATCCACAGCACCCCTCCCAGCAGCAACTGGATATCGTAGACAATCGGCAGCGCCAGGCCAATACGTTGCGGCCACGTACCCCACGCACGGCCGCGGATCAGGCCGGCAGCAAACAGGACGACAGCGACCACAGTCGCCAGGATCACCACATAGCGCCAGCCAGAATGGGCATAGAAGACGAATTGCGTCATAATAATCTCACTGAGTCACAGGATGGTTTCAAGCAGGCTGTCACGCGCTCACACAACCAGTAGATTGAGCCGACAGCCTGTAAACGACGGCCATCCATGTTACGACAGGCCCAAGCGGTTGCCCAATCTGCTGGACAACGATCGTACGTAAACTCAACCCAAGACAGATGCACGGCAGGTGACGCCATTCAGCAGATGAATCTCTGGGCGAATGTGCCACCATCGCTCACATGACACTCATGGCAACCCTTTTTCGATCGGAAGGTCCGACAACGACGACTCTGGTTCAGCGCTGCCTGCGCGGCGACGCAAGCGCCTGGTCGATGCTGGTCGAGCGCTACGTGCGGCTGGTGCATGCTGTGTCCGTACGCCATGGCCTGGCGCCGGCCGAAGTCGACGATGTGGGACAGGAGGTCTTTCTCGCGCTGGCTCAGAATCTGCACGAAATCGAGGACCCGGAACGTCTGCCCGGTTGGCTAGTCACAACGGCGCGCCGCCTCGCCTGGCGCACACTCCAACAACGCCGCCGGGAAGAAACCATCGACACGCAGGAGAGCCAGATGGCCGACAGGGGCAAGCTGACGCCCATCGTCACGGCCATGCCGACGCCAGACGATCTATTGCAGACATGGGGCCGGCAGGAAGCGCTCAGCGAGGGGCTGAGCCACCTGCAGCCGCGTTGCCGCGCGCTGCTCACCCTCCTCTTTCTCGATGCAAGCGAACCAAGCTACGACGACATCAGCGCGCAACTCGACCTGCCCAAAGGCAGTATCGGGCCGACACGCAATCGCTGTCTACAACAACTGCGCACCATTCTGGAAGGCTTTGGCATCTCGGCAGCAGAGTGACCGTATAAAATGGGCAAACTCCATGTATCATACAAGTCGCCCACACGCTCTATTGTCATGAAGCCCGATTAGGCTAGCGGCCGGCCTCCCTGGGTACGCTACGATCGGCACCCAGGCCCGCCCCTCACCGCAGGACGAGGAGGAATCTGTCATGACCACACATCTGACGATCGATGAACTATACAGCCTCGCTCTTGACGGCGCTGCCTCCAGCGCCAGCGCCACAACTCATCTGGCGACCTGTGCAGCGTGCCGTGCAGAAAGCAGCGCTCTGCGCCAACTGGCAAATGACCTGGCGATCGCACAGGCCAGCGCGCCCTCTGCCGATGCGCTGAGTCGCTACCAGAGTCTCTTCACCCAGGTGCAGCAGCAGCCGGTGCTCTTACACCGTATCGCTGCGCAGGTGCGCGCCGTCCTGACATGGGACAGCCGCCTGGAGGGCGTCCGGCAGGGCGTGCGCAGTGGCGGCGCCACCACCTACCGCCAAACCTACTGCGCGGCCGATGCAGAAGTTGAGTTGATGGTCGAACAGAGCGGCCGAGGACGGCGCATCGAAGGCGATCTGATCGCCAACGAGAGCAGCAGCCGCAACAAAGCTGCCCTCATCGAGTTGGTCGCTGCCGGCGGCCAGGTACTCTACACGGCCGAAACCGACGGGCACGGGCTGTTCCGCCTCGACGGCGTAGCGCCGGGCACCTATCGTATGATCGCCACACGCGCTGAATCCCCCCCCATCGAGATCGAGGCTCTGGAGATCGCCTGATGCCGGGCGAATTGACGCCACAGCTGGCAATGCGACTGGCCACTCTGCCGGTTGCAGAGGCCCTGGCGATCCTCGAAGAGGAAGCGTTGCTTCTGTCCGACAGCGCGATCCTGCTGGCATCCCATGCACTGTCGTTGGCAGAGGGAAATCCACCCGCAGCACAGCGACTTGCCGACCTGGCGGCGGCTGTGTACGAATGCACGGGCAAGCAGGCCGAAGTGGCGCCATGGCTGTCCTATGTGCGCGCCCGCCTAGCCCTGGTTGGCGGCGATTTCGCCAGCGCCGAGAACGCCTTGCAGGAGGCGCGCGCACAATGGCAGGCGCTGGGCGATCCCGTCTTGCTGGCGCGCAGCGGGCTGGGACTGACACAAGTTCTGGCCATGCAGGGCCACTATGCTGATGCCCAGGCCGTTGTGAGCGAGGCGATCAGCACGCTGGCTGCCCTCCCGGATCGCACTGTTGACACAGAACTGATCTACCTGGACGCGCGCATCAATGCAGCCACGCTGCTCTCCTACCAGGAACAGCACGCCGAAGCTGCCGCAGAATTTGCGGCCGTGCAGGCTACCCTGTCGGCCCTGCTCGCCACTGCCAGCGACAGCGAACTGGTGGCTGAGCTGCACACGCGCCTCGGCCTTGTCGGAATCGACGCAGCCACTGCCCAGACCTATCTCGACCAGCCAGCCGCTGCTGCCGCCACACTGAAGGATGCCATCGCCCTGCTCGGCCAGCCCGAAGTACGCTACGATCGCGGGCGCGCCCACA
>CAIRNL010000367.1 GCA_903879975.1 uncultured Chloroflexota bacterium
ACGGCCACAAGATCAAAACCATTCCAGCATTGTGTGAAATGAGCAGCCCGATTGCACCCAGCAAGCCAGCCACCCCGAACACCATCTCTACCACCGCCAGCATGAGTAAGAATCCGCGTGTCATAGCTCTCCTGCAGCAGTACACGATTGAAACACCGAGTCTCTGGTCGATGCAACCCTGCCCGAATCAATCGCCAAGAAACCCGGTTTTTCTAGCGAGTATCGCTTCCGTACCATTTTCCAAGCTTGCTTAGAAGTCAGTACGCAGTGGCTGTGCTTGGCCGCTGACAGCCGACCGATAGGCGGCGTCGAAGATTTCAACCACATGGCGTGCATGTTCGGCCGTGGCGACAGTCGGTGTATCGTCGAGGATCCAGTCGACCAGCTGCATGACATCCTCATAGACGTGGGCTTCCTCCATGGTGCGATGCGCGCCGGTCACATGGGGCAGCGAGCCATTCAAACCATATTCGGCGTCGAGATGCGCGCCCTCATAGTCAATGGCCGCGCCGTTGATCGCCGCACCGTTGATGACACCGCCGGTACCGAAGATGAGTGGCCGCCCCATCTGGGGCAGCCCGCCAGCAGCGACCCCGTAGACAAAGGCAAAGAATGAATCACCGAAGTCGAGTACCATGAGCGTGTTGTCATCCATGTCTGTAGGCAGCATCTGCCCACGGAATTCGCGCTCATGCACGCGCACGCCGGAGAATGCGGTGACACGCTTTGCCGGCCCCAGGATGCCTGTCATGGCATGCAGGCCATAGACAGTCATGTCGTACAGCGGGCCACCGCCCGGCTTACGGAAATACCATGCGGGGTTGATGTTCGTCAGTGGATCATCTCCGGCACGCACCGACGTCTCATCTTCGTGGTATGTACCAAAGGCCGATCCTGTCACAGCCCACGTCAGCCGGCCCAGCGCACCTTCCGCAATCAGTTGCTTGATCTTCTGGTGGCGCGGGCGCAACATTTCCCCCGGCGAAGAGACGAGCTTGACGCCGCGCGCGCGCGCGGCGTCGATCAGCCGGTCCGCCTCGTCGACGGTCGTGGTCATGCTCTTGTTGAAGTGCACATGCACACCGTGGGCGACAGCCAGCATGCCCTGCTCGTAGTGAACCCCAATCGGCGAACAGAGCGAGACGGCATCCACCTCGCCGGCCGCCAGCAATTCCTCCATCGTGGCGTAGGCCGCTGGCACACCGTATTTGGCCGCTGCTGCCTGGGCACGCTCCAGCACCGGATCACATACGGCCGTGATGCGCACACGGTCACGTACGTCTTCCAGAGTCAGGTGCGGAAAATGACCGCGCAACGCAATGCTGCCTGCCCCCACAATACCTAACCGTACGTAGTCACTCATCGCAGGTCTCTCCAGGTCGTTTGGTGGCGCCACCCCGTGGCCGCCTTGAGTTTGGAACAGGAAATCAACGACGCATGCCCCTCCAGATCACGCACCAACGGCAGCAGATCTGGCCGAAACTGCTCGATCAGTTCACGCGTCGGCTCGAGAGCAAGGGTATCATCCGCGTTGAGGAAGTATACATCGTGCGGCGGCAAGTTGCCGGCCGCTTCCATGATCAGCCGGTGGGCAGCCGCCACGTCTTCGCTGCCAACCCAGCCCCACAGCCATGAATTCCAGCCTGGAGCCCGTATCACCGCCGACGCATGCTGGTGTCGACGCTCGGCGGGAAAAATACCCGCAATGCGCGTCACGTAGGTACGGATCCCATAGGCACGCGTGTAACTGGCCAGCAGATCCTCCGCCGCACGCTTGGTGAAGCTATAGGAATCTTCTGGCCAGGTCGGGTGGGTCTCATCGATGGGCAGGAACGCATGGGGAAACGGGGTGGCGCTGATACGGAACCCATGGCCCAGGGCGCAGTTGCTGCCCGCCATGACCACGGTGCGCACGCCCGCCTCGACTGCCGTCTGCATGAGATTGTAGACGCCCAGCATGTTGGCGCGGAAGGTTGCGTCGACCGGCAGTCCTTCGGCCGCGGCCTGCTCGCGCATCTGCGGATGATCGGTGGGCCATGGTTGGGCCGCCAGATGTTGAACGGCGTCGATCCCCACCAGCGCACGCCGCCAGTCATCCAGCGATGTAATGTCGCCCTGGATCCAGGGCAGGCCGGCAAACTCGGCGCTCGGTTGGTGGCGCGCAAAGAGCACCAGCTCATGATCGCGCGCCAACGCACGGATCACATACGCGCCCAACTTGCCATTGGCCGCAGTCACAAGCACGCGCATCCTGTCTCCTCACTCCTGCATCAGTGAGATGCCTGTAAATTGTTGCGGGAATCGTCTGGGCGCTGCGTTATATGCAGCGCCCGCAGGCAGAAGTGTACACTGTACACGTCCAGCGGCGAAACTATGCGTGGACTACTGCTCGCATGGGCTTGCCGTGCCCCCGGGTGCGCCGTCCCCAGGTCGGGCGGTTGCGCGCAACGCCTGTGCGATCGCGGCGATATCGTGCGGCGTCGTGCGGCAACAGCCGCCGATGAGGCGCGCGCCGGCGGCGTACCAGCGGCGCGCCGGCTCGACAAAATCGGTGACGCCGCTGCCTTCCACCCAGCAGCGCGCCGCCGCATCCCACGTCTCGCCGCTGTTGGGATAGCAGAGCAGCGCCTTCTCGGTGCCGCGGCGTGCTGCGGCCAGCAGGTCCTGCACAAAGCGCGGCGCCGTGCAGTTGACGCCCACCGCCATGATCTGCCGTGTCTGCGCGGCGATACGAGCGGCGGCCACCAGCGGTTCACCCGAGGAAAGAGACGCTCCGTCACGGCAACTGCACGCCAGCCAGGCGGGCATGTGCGGAAACTCGGCCAGCAGTGCGGCCAGCGCCTCGACCTCGGCCAGACAAGGGATCGTCTCCAGGGCGAAGAGGTCGGCGCCGGCCGCAGCCAATACGGCCATGCGCGGCCGGTGCCACGCCATCAGCTCGGCGACGGTCAGGCCGTAGTCGCCGCGGTACTCGGAACCGTCGGCCAGGTAGGCACCGTACGGACCGATCGACGCAGCGACCCGTGGCTGCAT
>CAIRNL010000368.1 GCA_903879975.1 uncultured Chloroflexota bacterium
CTGGCCGACGACGCGGGCAGAGAGGCGGACGATGCGGATCTCCAGGCTGAGATCGCCGACGAGGTACGCCGGCTGGGCTACAGGCTGTGGCGGCAGCTCGTCCCTCGTGGGCTCAAGGAGCGCTATCTGGCCGACCGTACGGCGTGGCAGGGCAAGACGCTGCTGGTCGTCTCCGACGAGCCGCATATTCCATGGGAGCTGGTCTGGCCGCAGGAGGGCGAGGAACGCGACGAGGCACCGTGGTCGGTGAGCCTGCGCCTGCTGCGCTGGCTGCGTCCCGACGCGGTGAACCGCTACTATGCCGGGCCGGCCACTGCGCTGCCCTTCCAGGCCGTGGCGTGTGTGGCACCCAGCAACACCCGCCTGCAGATGCTCGATCGCGAGCGCACTTTCGTGCTTGGCCTGCTGCCGGCGCGCCACGGCCACGATGCCAGTCCGGCTTCAGCCGAGCGGCGGCCGGTGCTACGCCTGCTGCGCGAGGGCGGCTACGACTGGCTGCACGTAGTCACGCACGGCGACGCGCCCAGCACCCAGAACGCAGCGGGGGCGATCGTGCTGGAAGACGACAAGCTCTGGCCGGACGATCTCATCGACCCCGACGTGGAGGGGCACATCCGCGCGACGCGGCCGGGGTTTGTGCTCAACCTCTGCCACGGCGGGCGCCAGGTGTGGGGGCTGACGCAGCTGGGTGGCTGGGCCAACACGCTGGTCAGCGCCGGCGCAGGGCTGGTGGTTGCGCCGCTGTGGGAAGTCACCGACAGCCAGGCGCTGGTCTTTGCGCAGGCCTTTTACACTCACCTGCTCGACGGCGCGCCTGTGGCTGCGGCCGTCCACGCTGCGCGGCTGGCTGCGCGCAACGGCGACCCCACCTGGCTGGCCTACAGCGTCTACGCCCACCCCAGCGCCCGCGTTCAGCCATAAAGCAGGCCGGCTGAGCCATCGCGACGGATGGCTCAGCTGCGCCGAGGGCTCTTTGCCGTGCAGCGTGGACAGAGGAGAGCCTTGGCGAGGCGCTGCCTGCGCTGCAGGGAGGCGCCCTCGCTACGCCCCAACGCCCACCGTCTCGGCGAAGTGTTGCAGGGCGCGCAGGTGCTGCGCCGGCGCTGTGAAGCCACAGCCCATGGTATTGAGCGAGAAATAGTCGGCACCGGCCGCATGCCAGCTGTCGATCGTCTGCTGCCACGTCTGCGGGGTGCCGCCCTGATAGTGCAGCCGCGGCTCCAGGCCGATGTCCGCGCGCGTGCGGCTGTGTTGCGCCAGGTAACCGTCGAGCGCAGCCAGCGCAGGAGCCGCCTCTTCGGCCGTACGGTAATTGGGCAGCCAGCCGTCGCCCAGCCGCGCCACGCGGCTCAACACGACGTCGGCATGGCCACCCAGCCAGATCGGGATCGGCTGCTGTACAGGCAGCGGGTTGATGCCGGCGTCGGAGATATCGTGCCACTCGTCATGCACGGTGACGAGCGGCTCCGTCCACAGCCGGCGCAGCAGGGCAATCTGCGCTTCGCTGCGCCGGCCGCGCGTCGTGAAATCCTCGCCCAGCGCCTCGTACTCCACTGCGTTCCAGCCCACGCCGATGCCCAAGCGGAAGCGCCCGCCCGCCACCACATCGAGCGACGCTGCCTGCTTGGCCACCAACGCCGTCTGCCGCTGCGGCAGGATGAGGATGCCTGTGATGAAGTGCAGGCGCGTCGTCAACGCCGCCATATAGCTGAAGAGCACGAAGGGTTCGTGGAAAGGGGTACGGTCGGTGTACGGGCCGGACCAGCCGCCGGGGCGGTCCGGGTTGGCCCCCAGCACGTGGTCATAGGCAAGCACGTGGCTGTAGCCCAACGCCTCCACCGTCTGCGCATACTCGCGCAGCGCGCCCGGGTCGTTGCCGAATTCTGTCTGAGGGAAGACTGCGCCGATCTGCATCAGAATCGATCCTTTCGAGAATGAATGGCTTCTGCGGCCTTGGGCCGGAGAAGCGGGTTGAAGATGCACTGTCGAGGCTCGAAGCGGGCGACAGGGTACAGGGCAGGAGCAGCACCGGACAAACTCTCCTGGTTTGACAAAAAGGCGGGCTTGCCGCTATAGTTCCCAGCTGATAGTCTCCGTGACAGGGGCGAATAGCTCAGTTGGTTAGAGCGCCTCGCTTACACCGAGGAGGTCAGGGGTTCAAGTCCCTTTTCGCCCACTAAAAACGAAAGCTTTACACTGGTAAAGCGCCGCTTGGTCAATTCACTGGGCGGCGTTTTCGTTTCCTAGTGAATGCCTCGCTTAGGCGATCATCGCCTGCGCGGGGCGCCATGAGAGTGACTTCGTCCAAACGCCCGCCGTCCTTTGTGGGTTGCCGCCAAATTAGGTAGGCTATGAATAAGATGATAACACAGCCCGCTGATCGCCAGGCCGAGTATCGCAAATTACCCGCCGTCGATGCGCTGCTGCGCCTGCCAGCCGTTGCCCTGCTGGCGGCAGAGTACGGGGACGCGGCAACCACAGCAAGCGTACGCGCTGTACTGGCTGCGGCGCGCGCCGCTATCGCTGCCGGTGCAGACGCGCCGGCAGCGGACACGTGGGAAGAACGCGTACAGGCACATCTGACGGCGACAGACGCGCCCTCGCTGCGGCCGGCCATCAACGCTACCGGCGTGATCCTCCACACCAATCTCGGCCGCGCACCGCTCTCGCCGGCTGCCCTCGCCGCAGTGCAGGCGGTGGCGACCGGTTACAGCAGCCTGGAGTATGACCTAGCGGCCGGCACGCGCGGCAGCCGCCACGACCATGCGCGACAGCTCCTGCGCGACCTCACCGGCGCAGAGGACGCTATGGTCGTCAACAACAATGCGGCCGCCGTCTATCTGGCGCTTGGCGCGCTCTGCCAGGGTCGCAGTGTGCTCATCAGCCGCAGCCAGATCGTAGAGATCGGCGGCGGTTTTCGTATCCCCGACGTGCTGCGTCAAAGCGGCGCCCACTTGGTCGAAGTCGGCACGACCAACCGCACCCACGCGCGCGATTTCGCTGCGGCCATCACAGCAGAAACTGCGGCCATTCTGCGCGTCCACAGCAGCAACTTCAAGCAGGTCGGCTTCGTCACCATGCCCGAACTCGACGAACTGGCCGCACTGGCCCGTGCGCGCGGCATCCTGCTCATCGACGACCTGGGCAGCGGCACGTTGATCGACACCACCGCCTACGGCCTGGCGCCGGAGCCGATGGTGCAGCAGAGCGTCGCAGCCGGCGCCCACCTGATTACCTTCAGCGGCGACAAGCTGTTGGGCGGCCCCCAGGCCGGCCTCATCGTCGGGCAAGCGGAACTCGTCGAGCGGCTACGGCGTCACCCAATGGCGCGTGCGCTGCGCGTCGACAAGATGACGCTGGCTGCGCTAGAGGCGACGCTGCGCAGCTACCGCCGCGCCCGCGCGAGCGACGAGATTCCGGTGTGGCAGATGCTCGCCGCGCCGGCCGAAGCCATCGCCGGCCGCGCTGCGCGCTGGCAGGCACGGCTGGCCGAAGCTGGCATCGACGCGCAGGTGCAGCCGGGCGAGAGCGCAGTGGGCGGCGGCAGCCTGCCTGGCGAGACGTTGCCGACTTGGCTGCTGGCCGTCGCAGCGGCCGCACCCGATGCGGCGGCTGCGCGGCTACGCAACGGCCCGTTGCCCATCGTCTGCCGCATCCAGCACGGCTGCCTGATCTTCGACCCACGCACCGTGCTGGCCGATCAGGAGACGCCGCTGCTCGATACGCTCGTCGCTGAGTTCGGGCACACAGGGGAGTGACCCCACCCAAGCGTGCAGCGCAAGACTCGCACCAAGCGCCACGCGTGACCCGTGACGTATCCCCTATGACACTACGCAGGAGTGAATAGTTCGTATGCTAGTATTGCTCAAATTGGGAGGGTCGCTCATCACGGACAAGCGCGCGGCAGAGACGCCGCGCGAGGACGTGATCATCCGGCTGGCGGGCGAGATCGCCGCTGCGCGGGCTGCGGATTCAGCCCTGCAGCTGGTGATCGGCCACGGATCGGGCAGCTTCGGCCACGTCTACGGCCAGCGCTACGGCACGCGGGGCGGCGTCACCGGGGCGACAGGCTGGTACGGCTTTGCCGCCACCGCCGATGCGGCCGCGCGACTCAATCGCATCGTCACCGCAGCCCTGCTGCGGGCAGGGCTACCGGCGTGGAGCATCCAGCCTGGCGTGGCGCTGCGTTGCATCGACGGCGCGGTGGCGCAGGGAGCGGAGGAGACAGTCGCACTGGCACTGGCGCGCGGACTGGTGCCGGTCGTCTACGGCGACGTGGCACTCGACACGGTGCGCGGCGGCACCATTGCCAGCACGGAGGAGATCTTCGACCGGCTGGCCGACGCCTTGCGCCCGCAGCGAATCGTGCTAGCGGGCGAGGTGGACGGTATCTACACGGCCGATCCGCTGCTCGACCCGGCGGCCCAGCGCATTACGGCCATCAGCCCGGCTACCTTGGCGGAGATTGCGGGCGGGCTGGGCGCCAGCCACGGTGTGGACGTCACCGGCGGCATGCGCGCCAAGGTGGAACAGGCACTCGCGATGGTCGAGCGCCTGCCTGAGATGGAGATCATTGTGTGCAGCGGCATGGCTGCCGGCCACCTGCAACGGGCGCTGGCAGGTGCGGCGGTCGGCACGCGTATTCATGGCTCAAGGAAAAATTGAGCACCTGCCCAAATAGGTTTGTTTGTAACCGGCGTTTCGGTACGTCTGCCCCAAATCGTTATAATGGGAGTAGACAAGTGGGTAAGCGTGGCCGGCTGACGGGGGATTCACATCATGCTAGATCTATTACTGACCATCGTCTCATTCGTCCTGGTGCTGGGTGTGCTCGTTTTCTTCCACGAGTTGGGACACTACTGGGTGGCGCGTCGCAACGGGATCGTCGTGGAAGAGTTCGGCTTCGGCTACCCGCCACGCGCGCTCAAGCTCTTTCGCTACGACGGCACCGACTTCACGCTCAACTGGCTGCCCCTGGGCGGTTTTGCGCGCATGAAGGGCGAAGATGCCGGTGACATGAGTTCCGGCTCCTTCAACGCCGCCAGCCGCGGCGCGCGCGCTGCCGTGCTGATTGCCGGCCCGGCAATGAACTTCTTCCTGGCGATCGTGCTCTTTGCCGCCAGCTTCATGGCAGGCTTCCCTGCACCTGCGGGCGCGCCACAGATTGTGAGCGCAGGAGCGGGAGCGGTTGCGCTGGGCCTGCAGGAAGGTGATATCGTCCTGGCCTATGCAGGGGCACCTCTCCAGGTGCCCATCGTGGAAGAGGAGAGCATCACCATCATGGCGCAGCAGCCCGGCACCAGCACGCCAGTGGCGGTCGTAAGCCGTGCAGGAACTTTGATGGAGATCGCAGTCACCGACAGCGCCACCCTGTGGGACGCCATCAAGGGCAGCACCTATCGTCCCGTACTGGTCACCGAGGTCACTGCGCTGGCCGATCAGAGTCCGGCCCAGCTGGCCGGCATCCAGAATGGCGACCTGGTTTACGCTGTCGACGGCGAGACGGTGACTGCGGATCTGCCGCTCAACGAGCTGATCAACGAACGGCTGGGCCAGGAACTGACGTTGACCGTGCTGCGCGACGGCGAATGGCACGAGATCCAGGTGACACCGCGCGTCGACCCGCCGCCCGGCGAGGGTGCACTGGGCGTACAGATCAGCTACATCAACCGCATGGCGACGATGGGTCTGTTGCCCTCCCTGCGCGAAGGGATCGTCAATACGGGCAGCTACGCTGCCATCGTGCTGAGCCTGCCGGTTCTGTTGTTCCAGGGGCAGCTGACACCAGAACAGGCGCAGGTGAGCGGGCCAGTCGGCATTGCGCAGATGGTTGGCGGAGCAGTTTCAGCGAGCATAGACACCGGCTTCTGGTTCCCCATCCTGCGTCTGTCAGCGGTGCTGAGCGCAGCGCTGGCCATCACTAACCTGCTGCCCCTGCCGGCACTCGACGGGGGGCGCCTGCTCTTCATCCTGATCGAAGCCATCCGCGGACGGCGCGTCAGCCCGGAACGCGAGGGACTGATCCACATGGTGGGATTTGCCCTGTTGTTGGGACTGATGCTGATCATTACCGTGCGCGATCTGAGTTCAGCCCCACAGACCATCGACTGGGCGCGCTTGATGGGACAATAGAGATTTCATCGGCACAGTGGATCGAAATCGTGCGTCGCACAGTTCGTCGAGCAACCGGCGGCATTTCCCCGGCAGGGTTTTCCCCTTGGTATGCGACACTCACTGAGGTATGATCAGGCTGCATCGTACTAGCTCGGCGTGGCCGCAGCAGAGCGAGAGTCCTGAAGTCTGCCGTTGAACGCAGTGCCGTGAGGGTCGCACGGGTGACAGCACAGGCCTGCAACAGAGCAGGATTGCAGAGGTA